>JAYUBA010000844.1:0-1538 GCA_043741075.1 Frigoriglobus sp. | reverse complement strand
ACCGGGTCCGAACTCCCGCAGCGCGCCGCGGTACTACCACTGGGGAACAGGATCAGCCGGTTCCCGGAATCCTCCAGACACCAGCGCCGAACGTGTTGCCCGCCGACGAACGGCTTGAGGATTTCGTGCGCACGCCCGTCCGCGCAAAGTTGGGTCTTCAACTCGGTCGAAACGACGAACGCTTCGTTTCGCCCGGTCCTCGGACCGAGATAGATTTGCCCGTCGATGAGCGTACCGAGCGGGGTTCCCTTTGCCACGATCTTGCGGCGCGGCGGGGCAACCTCTCGGCTCTCGAACTGCCACCCTACCGGCACCAGCGCGCCGACCGGAACGCGCACCGAACCTTGCTCTACCAGTTCGGAAACAGTGTCGGTCGGGTCGTTGCGGCGGGACCGGAAGGTGCGGACATTGCCCGTCGGTTCGGCCGGCGCTTTCGCGAGTACGACCATGGCCGGAGACGCGTCCGTTGCATCCGCGAACACCTGCGTGTCTCCCAGGTCGAGAACCTGTTCCAACCGCGCATCGGTCGTGAGGAGTTTCCGCAGTGATTCCGCGTAGCCCGCCCGAACGAACGAGTTGCTTGAGATGAACCCCAGCCGGCCGCCGGGCTTCGGCACGTTCAGCCCCGACTCGTAGAAGTAGACGTACAGGTCGGCCACACCGTCGAACGCCGTGTAGTGCTTCTGAAGGAACGGCCTGTCGTCCTTGATCCACTCCTGCCGCACATACGGCGGATGGCCGACGATCACATCGAAGCCGCCGGCCGCGAACACGGCCGGGAACCGCGCCCGCCACGCCTCCAGCGGCGACGGTTCCGCAACCACGCTGTTCCCTTGAACGATGTTGTGGTCGAGGGCAGTGAGTTTCTTCCCCCTCGCCGCGGTCTTGATCCAGCACGACAGCCGCGCGATTTCGACCGCTTCGCCGTTCAGGTCCATCCCGAACAGGTTCCGCGTGAGGATGGTTGCGCCCGCGTCGAACAGGGTCGGTTGCCCGCCGCGGAGTTCGGCCCCGCGCGCGTTCGCGTCGCGGTACTGCGCGAACAACGGGTCGAACGCTTCGATGAGGAACGGCCCGCTGCCGGTGCCCAGGCCCAGGTGGTCGTAGCTCTCCACGGTGCCGGTCGAATCCGACAGGGACGACAGCCGGCTGATACTGCTATCTAACCCGCTCGCGTAGTTGTACGTCAACACATATCCGTCGGGATAGGTGATGCTCGTCAGCCGCGAGTGGTTCGCCCCGGAGGGCATGGCCGAGTACGCGTACTGCACCTTGGGCGAAGTCGAGGTGTTCACCGCGCCGCCGTGCGCCTGCCACTCGGTGACGAGTTGGCCCAGCCCGTTGAACGCCCGCTGCACCTGGTTCACGATGCTCCCGCCGCTGGCCGCGTTGTAGCTCGTGACGAGGTACGCGTGCCCCTGCCCGTCGTACGCGGTCTCGACCCGCCGCACCGCCCCGTCCACCCTGCCCCCCAGTAGCCCGTTTCGCGTTGCCATCGTCCGCGCGGTTTGAATTTGCTAACACCCGCGCGGTCTCCG
>JAYUBA010000843.1:0-1538 GCA_043741075.1 Frigoriglobus sp. | reverse complement strand
GTCGGCGTTCCTGGCGGCGAGCCAGCCCGCCGCGAGCAATCCGTGCGCGAACGGCTCGTGCAAGACCCGCAGGGTGAACGTGTTCGGCTGGTTCGCCCCTACGGATTGCGCCGCGCCGACGGGCAACCCCGCCGGCTACGGGTGTGCCCCCGTCGTCATCCCGATGCCGCCGGCGTACACGGCACCGTCGCAGTGCGGCCACGGGCGGTCGGCGATGGACCGGCTGATGGGCCTGTTCTCGTGCGGCACCTGCTGCCCCAGCGGCCCGACGACGAACTGCCGGTAGAGCGGGCTTCAAGTTTGTGGACTGTGCTTTGAACCTGCCGAATTCCAAGCTTCGGCGGCCGACCCGGCTCCGCCGCAGGCGGCGCAGGTTAGAGCGGACTTCACATTAGTGTAGCGGAGTACCCGCTGTGCAGAATGTAGTTCCGGCACTCCGCCGGCCGGAGCTTGCGGGCCAGTGACCGCACGAGTTTCGTCAGCCCCTCGACCGACCGCTCGGCGGCCGTGCGGGCCAGCCGCTTGAGCTTCGAGAACGCCTGCTCGATCGGGTTCCGGTCCGGGCTGTACGCCGGCAGGTACCGGACCGCCAGGCCGGCCCCGGCCAGCGTTGCCCGGACCGCCCGGGTCTTGTGCGACGACAGGTTGTCCAGCACCAGCACGTCGCCGGGGCGGCACCTCGGGAGCAATGCCCGGCGGAGATAGTCGTCGAACGCCGCCCCGGTCATCGGCCCGTGGAACGCTCGGGGCGCGATCAGCCCGCCGGCGGTCAGGCCGGCGACGAAGGTCACCGTCGTCCAGTGCCGCAGCGGCACCGCGTCGTGGAGCCGCTCGCCGACCGGGGCGTACCCGTACAGCCGGCCCATCGCGGTGGAGAACCAGGTCTCGTCCAGGAAGATCAGGCGTTCGGGCGCGCTGGCGGTGACGCGGGCGAACCACGTCTGGCGGGCCGCCTTCACGTCCGGCCGGTCGCGCTCGGACGCGTGGAGCGTTTTTTTTTGAACGTCAGGCCGAGGGCCCGGAAGGCCCGCCAGACGGTGGTGGCGGAGGCGCGGAGGCGGAGGGCGGCGGCGACTTCGGCCGGGGTGTGGTCGGGGTGCTCGGCGTTATACGCGCGGATGCTCTCGTGGTCGCCGGCGAGTTTGGGCCGGCGGCCGGGCCGGCCCGACTTGGGGTCGAGGGAGCCGGTCTCGCGGTACCGCTGGAGGAGCCGGCGGACGAACGCCGGGCTGACGGCGAACCGGTCGGCGACCTCGGCGGTGGTGTCGCCGGCTTGGCGGGCGTCGAAGACGCGGGCGCGGAGGTCGCGGGAGATCGCGGTCATGGGAGTTCTCCGGGACGGATACACGACCGCAGTATAGGCGACCCGCTACAATAAATCGATATCCGCTCTAGCCCGCGGCCGTCCACGTCAATGCGCTCCAAGCCCTCGAGGATGGTTGCCATCGCGCCGGCGTCCTGGTCGGCGGCGGTCTGGAGCGCCTGGCGGGTTTCGCCGGGGTCGGGCAGGCCGGCGAACACCACGGCCTCGCGCACCA
>JAYUBA010000842.1:0-1539 GCA_043741075.1 Frigoriglobus sp. | reverse complement strand
CGTTCGTCTTGAAGAACTTCGCTTGCGCCGCGAGCAGATCCGCCTGCCGCGGTGCTGGGCAAGGAGTGGGAGGCGTTCAAGTGACTGGTTTTGACCTCCCCCCTTGAGGGGGAGGTCGGAACGCGCTTCGCGTTCCGGGTGGGGGGTGGGCTTTGCGGGTGAAGTGGGCTTCGCGTGGTCCGCAGAACGCTACCCCCCACCCGGCGACGAAGCGCCGCCGACCTCCCCCTCAAGGGGGAGGTCAAAGCCAAAGCGCGCCGACGGTTACCTTTCAGCACGATTGCGTATCACCGCGTTCGCGCCGCGGCCTTCAGCAGCGTGTACTCCACCAGCCAGCCGAGCAGGTTCAGGCCGGTGTCGCGCACGTCGCGGCCGGGGTCGAACTCGGTCACCGACATGCCGGCCACGTTCCCGGCCCACGTCGCCTCGAACAGCGCGAGGAACGCCGGCGGGAGCAGCCCGAACGGCAGCGGTTCCGCGACCGCCGGCACCGCCGACGGGTCGAACGCGTCGCAGTCCAGGTCGATCCACACCCGCTTCGCACCCGTCGCCAGCGCGCGCAACTCCGCCACCACGCGACTAACGTCTGCTGCCACCTCCCACGCCGGGTACACCGCCTCGAACGTTTCGCCGATCTCTTCGGGCGTCAGGAACAGGTCGCGGTGCCCGACGTTCACCAGCCGCGGGCGCGGCCCCTCGAAGTGCGTGAGGAAGTTGCCGTGCGACAGCCCCTCCTTGGTGTCGTGGAACGCGTACACGTCGAGGTGCGCGTCGAACTGCACGACGAGCGTGCCGGCCCCGAGTTCTTCGAGCACCGGGAGCGCGGCGAGGTGGTTGCCGCCGAGCCACAGGAGGAAGTCGCCGCTCTTGAGCGCGGCCCGCGCCGCCCGCCGGCCGCGCTTCCGCCAGTCGGCCACGTCCGCGAGAGCGTCGAACTCCAGTTCGGTCACACGCACGTTGCCGCGGAGGGCGTCGGCGCGGCACGGGCGCGACTCGCGCTCCGTGTCGTCGAGGATTTCGTGGACCATGTCGCCGAGCAGCTTCGCGCCCGCGCCGGTGCCGCCGCTGCCGAACAGGTCGAACGGGAACACCGTCACGTTGGTACTCATGCAATCCTCGCGTAGCCGCCGCGCGCCGCGGAGCGTCTTTGGTACCATTGGTTGTACACGCTCCGCGGCGCGTCGCGGCTACGCGGCGCCCATACTCACCCGGCGTTCCCGCATGTCGCTGATCGGCATCGACCTCGGCACCACGTTCTGCGCCGTCGCCGCACTCGACGACCGCGGGCGCCCGTTCACCGTGCCCAACCGCGACGGCGACGTGCTCACCCCGTCGGCCGTGTACCTCGCGCCCGACGGGTCCGCGGTGGTCGGCCAGCCGGCGCTCGACATGGCGCTCGAACAGCCGGACCGCGTCGCAATGCTCATCAAGCGCCGCATGGGGCTGCCGGACTTCGGCCGCCCGGTCGCGGGCCGCGAGTTCCGCCCGGAGGCGCTCTCCGCCGTCATCCTGAAGAAGCTCGCCCAGGACGCGGAGGCG
>JAYUBA010000841.1:0-5302 GCA_043741075.1 Frigoriglobus sp. | reverse complement strand
TCCGGGTTCGCCTGGTATTGTGCGAACCCGGAGCGTCAGCGACGGGGTGCGTCCGAGTGAGCGTCGCGCAAACGAAGCGGGGAGAGGCTTGCACCTCTCCCCGCTCGCGTGTTCCGGGTCCGGCCGTTTACTACCCGACCTGGGGCGCGGAAGGCTCACGGCACCGCCGCCACGGCGACAAGTAGCGGATCAGCGGAACCACGACACGCGGGGTTGTCCCAGACCGCTGATCCGCTACTTGTCGCCGTGGCGAAAGCGGTGCTGGAACAGCCTTCCCCGCGCCGCGTGTGAAGGCAAGCGCTCGGGCGACGCAACATCGCCCTGCTCGAAACGAGCGAGCTAAACGGAAGCCGGACACGGAACACGCCGACGTTATACCCGCGGGCGCACCGGCGACCACCGGAAACGCGAGCGGCCCGCCGGGAAGAGTCGGCGGGCCGCGTCGGTGTGGGGCGAAGAACGGTCAGTTCTTCTTACCCCACGGGTTCCCCTTGCCCTTCTCGCCCTTCGTGTCGCTGCTGCCCTTGTCGCCGCCCTTGCTACCCGGTCCGCCGAAGCCGGGGCCGCCCTTGCTCCGGGGGTCGCCGCCCTTGCCATCGACCGGCGCGCCCAGCCCCCAGTTGGCGGGGCGCTCGGTTCCGCCGCTCGCGTCGTAGGCCTCGATCTTCGTGGCGATGTTCTTCTGTCGGGCGAAGCGGAGGTACTCGTCGGCGGTGACCAGTCCGTCGCCGTTGAGGTCCATCTCCGTGAACTCCTTGGTGTCCTTCGATCCCTTCCGCCACTCGTACAGCGAGACCTGACCGTCCTTGTCGGTGTCGAGGTCGTCGAACCACGGCGGCAGGGCGTCCTTCACTTCCTTCGGGAACTTGCCGTACCGCATGACGACCGGCCGCTCCTCCTCAATGTCTTTCTTCTCGATCACGGGCCGGTAGCCCTGATCCCCGCCTTGACCGTAGTAGCCTTGTCCGTAGCCGCCGTTGGGGTCGCCCATGCCACCGCGGCCGTAGCCGTTGGAGTCGCCGCCGCGGCCGAACCCGCGGTTCGGGTCCATCGAGCCGCCCGGTCCGCCGCCGGCACCGGCCGACGCCTTCGCGGCCTCGCTCCGGGCGACGTGATCGAGGTACGCGGCCTTCGTCATGATTCCGCCGTCCGGCAGCGGGATGCCGCCCGACCGCTCGGTGTAACTCTTGAGCATCGCCTGCGTCTGCGGCGGGATCTTGCTGAGGTCCACCGTATCGCCGCTTCCGCCCGCGGCGCCTTGGAGCATCTTCCAGCCCATCTCCGGGTCCGCCGGCCGACCGCCGCCCGGTCCGCGCCCGCCACCTTGCCCGCCGCCCGGCTGACCACCCCACGCGGGCGCGCCGGCAGAGGGAGCGCCTCCGCCCATCGGGTAAGCCGCGGGCGCGGGGAAGCCGCCCGGCTGACCGTCGCGCCGGCCGAAGCCGCCGCCGGGAGTCGTGCCGGGTGCCGGGAACGCGCCGGGGCCGCCCGGCCGGCCGAAGCCGCCGCCGTCCCGGCCGAAGCCCTTGCCGCCCTTCCCGCCTTCCGGCTGGGCGGGCGTGGGCGACGGGTCGAGCAGGACGATCAGGACGAACAAGCCGGAGAACGCGAGCTGCTTCTTCCACATGGCAGAACCCCGGAACAGGGCAGAACCTGGCACTTGTGATACTACCCCACACACCCGATCCGTGTCACGCGACATTCGCGCGAGTCTCATTGCGCTTTCAGAATCTGTGTGTGGCACACTCCGGCCTCGGCCCGCCCAGGCGATACACTCGCGACACTGAACACCAACCTGTGAACTTGGGCAACCTCGCCCGTCATTCCTTTTTGAACCCGCCGCGCCGGTCGGTTAAAGTGGATGTGAAGACCGCGTGATCGGCGGATGAAGCCGCCCGTCTCTTCGGAAGGATCGCACACCCATGCGCTCGCACCTTTGCGCCCTCGCCGCGGTGATCGCGGCGGCTCTCGTGGCCCCGACCGCGTCCGCACAAGAGCCGATCCGGTTCGCCCGCGCGCCGGACATCTCGCCCGACGGCAAGACGGTCGCGTTCAGCTACCTCGGCGACATCTGGACCGTCGAGGCCATCGGCGGCGTCGCCCGGCCGGTGACGATGCACGAGGCGCACGACGTGAACCCCGCGTTCAGCCCGGACGGCAAGAGCATCGCGTTCAGCTCGAACCGCTTCGGCCAGTACGACGTGTTCGTCGTTCCGGCCGTCGGCGGCAAGCCGAAGCGCCTCACCTTCGACAGCGCCCCCGACATGGTGACCGGGTGGACGCCCGACGGAAGGGGGATCGTGTTCTCGTCGCCGCGCTCGACCGCGTACCCGCTGAACGCGGAGTGCTTCGTGGTGCCGTTCGACGGCGGGGCCGAGCGGAAGCTGAACCTGTTCGAGGCGAAAGAAGCGTACTTCGCGCCGACCGGGAACGCGGTCGCGTTCGTCCGCGGGCCGGGCGCGTGGTACCGTCGCGGCTACCGCGGGTCGAGCAACGACGACCTCTGGATCAGCAAGGCGGACGGCACCAACACGCAGCGGATCACGACCTTCGACGGCCAGGACGGTTACCCGTCGTTCAGCCCGGACGCGCGGAAGCTGTACTACGTCACCGAGGACGGCAGCAAGCCCGGTTGCGCGAACGTGGTGTGCCGCGCGCTGTCGCCCGACTCCGCCCCGACCGGCCCGCTGAAGCGGCTCACCACGCACGACGAGGACACCGTGCGCCGGGCGCGCGTGAGCGGTAACGGCGAGTGGGTCGTGTACGAGTGCGGCGCGGACCTGTGGGTCGTGAGCACGAAGGGCGACATCTCGCCGCGCAAGCTCGCGATCGAGGTGAACGCCGACGACAAGTCGAACACCGAGCGCGCCGTCACCTTCACCCGCGACGCGACCGAGTACGCGCTCTCGCCGGCCGAGGACCACGCGGTGCTCGTCGTCCACGGGCAACTCTTCCTCACGAAAGTGCCCAACGGCGGGAAGGCGACGCGGCTCACCGAACACGCGTTCGCGGACAGCAACCCGACGTGGGCGCCCGACGGCAAGCGCATCCTCTTCGCCTCCGACCGCAACGGCACCACCGACCTGTACGCGCTCGAAGCCGACGACCCGGAACACCCGGAGCTGACGAAGGCGCACAAGTTCAAGACGACGCGGCTCACGAACACCGCGAGCGAGGAGCTCGCCGCCACCTTCAGCCCGAAGGGCGACAAGATCGCGTTCATCCGCGAAGGCAAACTCTGGCTGATGAAGCCGGACGGCACCGAGCCGAAGGTGCTGGTGGGCGCGCAGAAGGTGCTCGATTACGACTGGTCGCCGGACGGGAAGTACGTCGCGTACTGCCGCATGGACGGCTCGTTCGCGGCGGAAATCTACATCGCCGCGACCGACGGCACCGGGTTGCCCGTCAACGTGTCGCGGTACGCCACGTTCAACAGCGACGTTTCCTGGAGCCAGACGAACGGCAAACTCTCGTTCGTGGGCCAGCGCCGCAGCGGCTACTCGGTTCACGTCGTCTCGCTCCAGAAGCCGGTCGCCGACGGCAGCCCGAAGCCGCCGGCCGACCAGATCGACTGGGACGACCTGCACCTGCGGGTCGAGCGGACGACGACGAGCGCCGATTCCGGCACCATCTCGCCGGACGGCTCGCAGGTGGCGTTCCGCTCGCTCGCCAGCGGCGACGACCTGTGGGTGGTGAGCGGCACCGGCCAGTCGCTCAGCCGCGTGACGAGCGGCAACCAGGCACCGACCTCGATCCGCTGGGCGAAGAAGGCGAGCGGCACGGTGTACTTCCTGAACGGCTCCGGCGAACTGCGGTACGTCCGCACCGGGTTCACGTTCGGCACGCCGTCGGAGCCGAACAAGGTGGCGTTCGCCGCGAAGATGACCGTGCGGCAGTCGGAGCAGTTCGCGGAGATGTTCGCCCAGAGCTGGCGGGCGCTCTCCGACAACTTCTACGACGCCAAGCACCACGGGGCCGACTGGAACGCGGTGCGCAACAAGTTCCTGCCGCTCGTCGCGCACACCGCGACCCGCGAAGACCTGTACGCGCTGGTCAACATGATGCTCGGCGAGCTGAACGCGTCGCACCTGGGCATCAGCGGCAAGATGCCGACGCCGGACGAGTGGACCGCCGACCTGGGGCTGATCTTCGACGAGAGCTACAAGGGACCGGGGCTGAAGGTGTCGGAGGTTCTGAAGCGCGGCCCGGCCGACAAGCGCGGGCTGGACATCAAGCCCGGCGACATCGTGTTGAGCATCGACCGCGTGGAACTGACCGACAAGGCGAACGTGTCGAAGCTCCTGAACAACAAGGCGGGCGAGGGCGTGCAACTGGAGGTCGCGAGCGACCCGAAGGACGCCAAGACCAAGCGGAAGGTGGAGGTGATCGCCGTCGCCCGCGCCCGCACGTCGCAACTGATGTACGAGCGATGGGTGCAGCAGAACGCGGACGCGGTGGCGAAGGCCAGCGGCGGGAAGGTCGGCTACATCCACATCCCGAGCATGGACGAGCCGGGCCTCGACGCGTTCGTCCGCGCCCTCTATTCGGACCACTTCGACAAGGAGGCCATCGTCATCGACGTGCGGTTCAACGGCGGCGGGTTCACGCACGATCAGGTGTTGAACTACCTCGCCGGCAAGGAACACACGTTCTTCAAGCAGCGCGACGGCGGCGAGGGGTTGGTGCTGCGGGCCACCGACCGCAAGTGGACGAAGCCGATGGTGGTGATGACGAACAACCGGTCGTACTCGGACGCCGAAATCTTCCCGCACGCGTTCCGCGCGCTGGGGCTGGGCAAGGTGGTGGGTCAGGCGACCGGCGGGTTCGTGATCGGCACCGGGTCGGTGCGCCTGATCGACGGCTCGTCGTTCCGCGTGCCGCGCATCGGCGTGTTCACGAACAAGGGCATCAACATGGAGAAGCAGGGCGTGCAGCCGGACGTGCCGGTCGAGATCACGCCGGAGGACTGGGCGCGCGGCACCGACGGTCAGTTGCTGAAGGCGGTGGACGTGGTGTCGGCGGACGTGACGGCGTGGAAGCGGGCGAAGGCCGGGACCGGCACCACGACGCCCGCGGTGTCCGCGCCGGTGCCGGTGGCCCCGATGCCGCGCGTGCCGAGCGCCCCGCCCGCGAGCTTCATCCCGATGGCCGAGGAGTGAGACCGAATCGCGTTGATTGGTTTCTGTAGCCGGCCTCTGTGAGGCCCAGGGCGGGCGCACTACGAACCCCTGAAATTACAGGGGGTTACGAAGTTCGAGGGCTGAAAAACGGTCATTTTCACGAGGCTCGAACTTCGGAAATC
>JAYUBA010000840.1:0-5305 GCA_043741075.1 Frigoriglobus sp. | reverse complement strand
GCTGCACGGGATCTTCCCGGACAGACGGCTTCAAGCCGACACGACCGGCTATCAGCACTCGGGTAGGGACGTACGCGCCCTCTCTGAACTGAGGTCTTATCCGGGAACCGTACCACCCGTGAGTGATCACGACCGGTACGGACCGCCCGGCTAACGCTTCTCCGCGGATGGCTTCGCCGATCCTGGCAAATTCCGGCTCACGCCGGAAGGGGTGCGGTGGGTGCACGGACGCCCTGCCGCACCCCGTTTTCTTCTCTGCGTGAGGAATATCCTCGTGAGCGACCCCATTACGGCCGACCTGCCCGGCGACGTGGACCGGATTCTGTTCCACACCGGCGGACCGGACGCCGTGTTGCACCGCTGGCGCGAGCGGCTCGCCGCCGTCTCCCCGCGGGGCTGGAACGCGGTGAAGCCGTGCGCCACCAACATCATGACGCTGATTGCGGCCCCCAGGGTTCTGCACCGGGCGGCACAGGAACTTCGTGCCCGCGGTCCGAAAGCACCCGGTCCGAACGGGCTGCGCCTGGAAGCGCTCTGCGACGACGAACTGTGGGAAATGAGCACGGTTCTCGGTCGGGCGCTCGCCACGGACCAATACCGGCCGGGCGGGGAGCGGGTCGTCTGGGTCGAGAAAGCGTCCGGCACCGGGAAACGCCCGCTGGTCCTGATGGACGTCCAGGATCGTGTAGTTCAAAAAGCGGCGGCGCTGGTGCTGCGCCCCCTACTCGATCCGCTCTTCGATCCCCTGAGTTTCGCGTACCGGCGCTCGCGGAATCGGCAGCAGGCCGTCGCGGTCGCGGAACAACTCGCCACCGGCCACCCCATCTGGTTGACCCACGACCTCAAGGACGCCTACGGCCGGGTTCCGGTCCCGCGGTTACTCGATGTCGTCTATGAACTCCTGCCGTGCCCCCGACTGCGAGACCTTTTGGGCCGGGTGCTACCGCCGCAGTCGCCCACGTTGACCGGCATCAAGCAGGGCGGGCCGTTCAGTGCGTTGGGTTTGGAACTCTACCTCACGCACTTCCTACACGTGCCCTGGCGGAAAGCCGGGCATCCCACCCGCGTGATTCGGTACGCCGACGATCTCCTACTCGCCGCGGCCAACGAGGAGTCTGCGAAAGCCGCCGATTCGGCGCTGCGGGACTTGCTTACGCCGGCGGGCATGCTGTTGAAGCACACCTTCGAGGAGGCCCGCCGCGACATCCGGGATCACCGGGCCGAATGGCTGGGCTACGGGTTCCGGCTCCGCGACTCCAAACTCCGCGTCCGGGTCGGAGCGCACGCGTTCGAGAAACTCGGCCGGCGGTTCCTGCTGGCTCACGGCAAGAGCCGCTCGGTCGAACGGGCCGTTCAGATCCTGAAGCAGTGGGTCGCACAACTGGGGCCGTGTTACCGTTGGGAGAAGCACGAGAAGGTCTGCACGAAGGCGATCCAAACGGCACACGCGTACGGCTTCGAGGAGACGCCCCCGGTGGCCGAGTTGGTCGAGCGATGGGAGCGGGCAAATACACGCTGGGAAGAAACACGCGAGGCCGTTCGCCGAACGTCGGGTTATCTCGCCACCGGGCCGCTGGAGTACCCTATGACAACATCGGTCGTGTGGTAAAGGAGCCCGTGTCGTCCGAAGTGCCGGAACGGCACACACGGGGTTGGATTCGCACAGTCGCGCTTGTCTGGGTCGCCCAACGAGCGTATTCTTTATCGTAGATCGACGATGAGGGCCGAACCTGTGCCGAAGCGGACCGAGTGCCTGACCGAGACCGACCTGCGGGAGCGCCCGGTCGCCGACACCGCGACCGCCGACGCGGCCCTCGCGGCCCTGGCCTGGGCCGTCGCCCACCCGGCCCGCGTGCGCATCCTCCGCATCCTCATCGCCCGCAAGGCGTGCGTGTGCGGCGAACTGGTCGATCAGATGCCGCTCGCCCAGTCCACCGTGTCCCAGCACCTGAAGATCCTCAAAGAGGCCGGGCTGGTGCAGGGCGAGATCGACGGGCCGAAGGTGTGCTACTGCGTCAACGCGGACGGGTTGGCCCGCCTCAAGGCACTCATCGGCGAACTGTGAGCCGAATTTTTTGGACCGAGCAATCGTCTATCGACGATAGGCAATTGAGAGGTCGTGAGGTCCGAGGCGTCCGGTGCTGCGGGTCGGGTGTCCCGGCCCCGGAGTTGCATGCGTAACTGGCCACCCTACTCGGCCGGTTCGACGTGAACGAGTACTCCGCCAGTGTTCGCCGTGAAGCCGGCGGACGCCGCGGACCGATTCCCCAATCCCAGGAGACAACGATGACCACGCTGCAAGTGTTCGACAAGCCGATGTGCTGCTCGACCGGGATCTGCGGCCCCAAGGTCGATCCGGTGCTGCCGACGTTCGCGGCCGACCTCGCCTGGCTGAAAGACCAGGGGGTGAGCGTCGAACGCTACAACCTGGCCCAGCAGCCCCAGGCGTTCGTCGCCCACGAGGACGTCAAGGCGGCGCTCGGCGACGAGCACGCCCTGCCGCTGATCCGGGTGAACGGGCACATCGTCTGCAAAGGCGCGTACCCGTCCCGCCAGATGCTCGCCGCGTGGAGCGGGGTGTCGGTCGTCGCGAGCCTGCCGGTGGCCGAGGCCGTCGCCGGCGGGTCGTGCTCTGGTTCGACCGGCTGCTGCTGATCCGACACCACTTCTCGCAAAAGGTCACGTCATGGAGTTCCTCACGAACCCGACGCGGGTGCTGTTCTTCACCGGCAAGGGCGGGGTCGGAAAGACCTCGGTCGCGTGCGCCGCGGCGGTGAAGCTGGCCGACGCCGGGAAGCGGGTGCTGCTCATCAGCACGGACCCGGCCTCGAATCTCGACGAGGTGCTCGGGGTGAAACTCGGCACCGCCCCCACCGCGGTGCCCGGCGTACCGAACCTGAGGGCGATGAACATCGACCCGGAGGCGTCCGCGAGGGCGTACCGGGAGCGCATGGTGGCCCCGTACCGCGGGGTGCTGCCGGACGCCGCGGTGGCGAGCATGGAGGAACAGTTCTCCGGGTCGTGCACCCTGGAGATCGCCGCGTTCGACGAGTTCGCCCGGCTCCTCGGCGGCACCGCCTCGACAAGCGACTTCGATCACGTGATCTTCGACACGGCACCGACCGGGCACACGCTGCGGCTGCTCTCGCTCCCGTCCGCGTGGGACGGGTTCCTGTCCGCCAACACGACCGGAACCTCGTGCCTGGGACCGCTCGCGGGGCTCCAGGCCCAGCAGAAGCTCTACGCCGACACGGTCCAGGCCCTCGGCGACGCGAAGACCACCACGCTCGTCCTCGTGGCCCGACCGGACGTAGCGGCCCTCCGCGAGGCCGAACGGACCAGTGGAGAACTCGCCGCACTCGGCGTGCGGAACCAGCACCTGGTCGTCAACGGCGTGTTCCGGGCCACGGAGCGACGCGACCCCGTCGCGGTCGCAATGGAACAGCGGGCGGACCGGGCCGTGTCGCTCATGCCGGTCGGCCTGACGCACCTGCCGCGAACGGTGATCCCGCTCGCCCCGCACGGGCTGGTCGGGATCGCCGCCATGCGGACCTTGGGTTCGACGAGCACGCCGCCGGCCGACGCCGTATCGACCGCACCGGCCCCGGACGTGCCGCCCCTGGGCGACCTGATCGACGACCTGGCCCGGCACGGGCACGGGGTCATCATGACGATGGGCAAGGGCGGCGTGGGCAAGACGACGGTCGCCGCGGCGGTGGCCGTGGCCCTGGCCGACCGCGGGTTCTCGGTCCGCCTGAGCACCACCGACCCCGCGGCCCACGTCGCCGCGGCCCTGAACGGCGAGGTGCCGAACCTGACCGTGTCGCGGATCGACCCGCGGGCCGAGACGGCGGCGTACGCGGCCGAGGTCATGGTCACCGCGGGCAAGGATCTGGACGCGAAGGGCCGGGCCATGCTGGAGGAAGACCTGCGGTCCCCATGTACGGAGGAGATCGCGGTGTTCCGGGCGTTCGCGGCGGCGGTCGCGGCGGGCGAGGGCGGGTTCGTGGTCCTCGACACGGCCCCGACCGGGCACACGATCCTCTTGCTCGACTCGGCCCTGGCGTACCACCGCGAGGTGACCCGCCTGGCGAGCGGGATGCCCGAGGCCGTCGAGCACCTGCTCCCCCGGCTCCGCGACCCGGACTTCACGCGGGTACTCATCGTCGCCCTGCCCGAGGCGACCCCGGTTCACGAGGCGGCGAAGCTCCAGGCCGACCTGAAGCGGGCCGGGATCGCCCCGTTCGCGTGGGTCATCAACCAGTGCCTGACGCCACTCGTTGTGACCGACCCGGTTCTGGTGTCGCGGCGGGCGCACGAGGCCCGGTACGTGCGGGAAGTCGTCACCGAACACGCTGGGCGGGCGGTGCTGATCCCGTGGCAGATCGAGCCGCCGATCGGGCGGGGACCGCTGCTGACCCTGACGACCCTGCCCGCGTCGAAGGAACTCGTCCCGGCATGAACGCAACCCCACACGACCACGACCACGGCCATGCGCACGGGCACGGTCATGGGCATGCCACAGACGCGACGGGACGTGTGTTCCTCGTCGCCGTCGCCCTCAACCTCGCGTTCGTGGTGATCGAGGTCGGGGCCGGGTTGTACGCCAACTCGCTGGCCCTGCTCGCGGACGCCGGGCACAACTTCGGCGACGTGATCGGGCTGGTGCTGTCCTGGATCGCTCTCGTGCTGGCGCGGCGCAAGCCCTCGGAGCGGTTCACGTACGGGCTTCGCGGCTCGACCATCCTCGCCGCCCTCGCCAACGCCATGCTGCTGCTCGTCGCCGTGGGCGGCATCGTGTGGGAGGCGGTGCGCCGCCTCGCCGAGCCGGCCGCGGTCAGCGGGCCGATGATGATCGGGGTCGCGGCGGCGGGCGTGCTGATCAACGGGGCCACGGCCCTGATGCTGATGAGGGGCCGCAAACACGACCTGAACGTGCGGGGCGCGTACCTGCACATGGTCGCGGACGCCGGGGTCTCGGTCGGCGTGGTGCTGGCCGGAATCGGCATGTGGTGGACCGGGTGGGCGTGGCTCGACCCGGCGATCGGGCTGGTCATCGGTCTGGTGATCTTCGCCGGCACGTGGGGCCTACTGAAGGAGTCGGTGCTGCTGTCGCTGCACGCGGTCCCGAACGGCATCGCACCGGCCGAGGTGCTGGCGTTCCTCCGCGGCCTCCCGGAGGTGTGCGAGGTCCACGACCTTCACATCTGGGGCATGAGCACCACCGAGGTCGCGTTGACCGTGCACCTGGTCACGCCGAACGGCTACCCCGGCGACGCGTTCCTGGACCGGCTCCAGGAGGAAC
>JAYUBA010000839.1:0-1540 GCA_043741075.1 Frigoriglobus sp. | reverse complement strand
CCCCCACCCGGCGGCGAGGCGCCGCCGACCTCCCCCTCCAGGGGGGAGGTCAAGCAGAAGACAGATACTGATCGTCGCGACTTGGCATTCCCACACCCAACAGGTTCGTCCATGACACCCGATCAATCCGAGGCCCGGCAGCGGGCGCGCGTGCTGACGCTCTCCACCGTCGCGTTCACGCTGCTGTTCGCGGTGTGGCTGATGCTCGGCATGTTGAGCATCAAGATCAAGCCGGAACTCGGCCTCACCGACGGCCAGCTCTACAACCTCACCATCGCCGCGATCCTGTCCGGCTCGCTCCTCCGGTTCCACTTCGGCGTGTGGACCGACCGGTACGGCGGGCGCCGCGTGATGACCGCCCTCATCCTCTTCACCGTGCTACCGACATTGCTGGTCAGCCGGGTGTCGAGCTACGGTGAACTGTTGGTGTGCGCGCTGCTGTACGGCGTCGCGGGGAACTCGTTCTCGGTCGGCATCGCGTGGAACGCGGCGTGGTTCCCGCGGGAGCGGCAGGGGGTCGCGCTGGGCGTGTTCGGGGCGGGCAACGTCGGCGCGTCGGTCACGAAGTTGCTCGGCCCGATCCTCATCGCGGCGGTGCCGGCCGCGGGCTTCTTCGGCGGGATCGTGCCCGGCGGCTGGCGGTTCGTGCCGGTGGTGTACGCGGCGCTGCTCGTGCTGCTCGCGGCGGCGGTGTGGTTCCTCTCGCCGCGCGAGGACCGCACCCCGGCCCGCGGGCGGCCCATGTCCGAACTGGTCGCCCCGATGAAGCACGCCAAGGTGTGGGAGTTCTGCCTGCAATACACCGTCGTGTTCGGTGCTTACGTCGCGCTCTCCGCCGTGCTGCCGCAATTCTACTACGCGAACTACGGGCCTGATTTGGCCGCCAGCCTGGGGCTGAACGAGCGCCTGATCGCGGACTTCGACACCATCAAGGGGCTGAAGGGCGAAGCGTACACCGCGTACATGGCCGCGAACCCGGCGGTGAAGGCGGACCTCGATTACCTGTCGAAGTGGATCGGGCTGCTCGCGGCGGTGTGCTACATCTTCCCCGCGAGCCTGCTGCGCCCGGTCGGCGGGTGGCTCTCGGACCGGTACGGGCCGCGCGTGGTGATGGCCGCGGTGTTCTGGGTGATGCTCGCGTCGGGCGCGGCGCTGACGCTGCCGCTGGGGCTGGGCGTGTGGGGGTTCACGGCGGCGCTGCTCGTGCTGGGTGCGGGAATGGGCGTCGGCAAGGCGAGCGTGTACAAGATGATCCCGGACCACTTCCCGCGCGAGGTCGGGGCGGTCGGCGGGCTGGTGGGGTTGCTCGGCGCGCTGGGCGGGGTGCTGCTGCCGCTGGCGTGGGCCGCGGTGCCGGGGAGCACGTTCGCGGCGCTGCTCGTGCTGACGGCCGCGAGCGCGACGTGGTTCGTCGCGGGCGGCCTACGCGTGCGGAAGGCCGTGCCCGCTCTCGCGGAGGCGGTGACCGTTTCGTGAGGCCGAAGCGAACGGGATGCACCCGTCGCTGACGCTCCGGGTTCGCCCGGAGTGCGTGTCCTGG
>JAYUBA010000838.1:0-5313 GCA_043741075.1 Frigoriglobus sp. | reverse complement strand
CGTCGCCGGGTTCCACAACCGCATGTTCGGGTAACGGTCGAAACCGATCGCTTGCGAAGCCACGCCCCGCAGCGAAGTTATTGCGCAACGAGTCTATTGACCAGCCGGGGGTACCTGCTACACTTACTACCGCCTAAGCCGATCAGCGTTCTGGTCGGCACGGGGGAACCAACGACCTCACGGTGCCACGGGCATCGTGAGGTTGGGGCGCAGACCGCGACGAACCCGCGGTCAGACCACTTCCAAGGTCCAGCCCGTCAGCTAACCTCGTCGGCATTTGGAAGGGCGGACACTTCGTCACCCGCGCTCGCGGGCCGGGTCCACCCATCCGCTATTCTCGGAACTGCCGCCTCACGGGGTCGCGCTCGCGCGCCCGCGGTTCGGCCGGCGGCATGGGGTGGCACGCAATGTCTCGGCGAACTTTTCGGGGGCGCCTCCGCGCGCTCGTCTTCGGTCAACCGCGCGACCTGACCGACCGCACGCTGTTCCACAAGATCTCTCTGGTCGCGGTCCTCGCGTGGGTCGGCCTCGGGGCCGATGGCCTGTCCTCGTCCTGCTACGGACCCGAGGAAACGTACAAAGCCCTGGGCGACTACCCGTCACTGTCTGTGTTCGTCGCACTCGCGTGCGTGCTGACCATCGCGGTCCTGTGCGCGAGCTACCGGCAGATCATCGAACTGTTCCCGTCCGGGGGCGGCGGGTATCTCGTGGCCAGCAAGTTGCTCGGCACGCGGGCCGGGGTCGTGTCGGGGTCGGCCCTGCTGGTCGATTACGTGCTGACCATCGCCATCTCCGTCGCGGCCGGCGCCGACGCGCTGTTCTCCCTCGTGCCGGCGGAATACCAGTCGTGGAAACTGCCGCTGGCTTGCGCCGGGGTGCTGGGGATGACGGGCCTGAACCTGCGCGGGGCCCGCGAATCGGTACTCCTGTGGGCCCCGGTGTTCTTCGTCTTCGTGGCCACCCACGCGGTGGTGATCCTGATCGCGATCGGGCTCCACCTCACCGACTTCACGACCGTGACCTCTCGGACCGCACAAGAGATCGGGACCGCGCACAGGGAGTTGGGCCTCCTCGGCATGTTGGTACTGATGCTGCGGGCGTTCAGCGTCGGCGCGGGCACGTACACCGGCATCGAGGCCGTGTCGAACGGGCTGCCCGTGCTCCGCGAACCGCAAGCGGAAACCGGCAAACGGACCATGACCCTGATGGGCCTCTCGCTCGGGGTGACGGTGTTCGGCCTGCTCCTCGCGTACCTGTTCGTGGGGGTGCAACCGGTCGAGGGCAAGACGCTCAACGCGGTGCTATTCGAGTCGATCACCCGCGAGTGGCCCGGGTGGCTCGGAACCGGGTTCGTGGGGGCCAGTATGCTGAGCGCCGCGGCGCTCCTGTTCATCGCGGCCCAGACCGGTTTTCTCGACGGGCCGCGCGTTCTCGCGACGATGGCCCTCGACCGCTGGTTCCCCAGCCGGTTCGCCACCCTCTCGGACCGGTTCGTTGCCCAGAACGGGATCGTCCTGATGGGCGCCGCCGCGCTCGCGGTGCTGCTGGCCTCCGGCGGCGCGGTCGGGCTGCTCGTGGTGCTCTACAGCATCAACGTGTTCCTCACGTTCACCCTGTCCCAACTCGGCATGTGCGTTCACTGGGTGAAGCAGGGGCGGCAGGGCGGGGCGTGGCTTCGCGGTCTGGCTATCAACGGCGTCGGGTTCGTCCTCACCGGCTCGATACTCGTCGCGCTGGGCGCGATCAAGTTCTTCGAAGGCGGGTGGGTGACCGTCCTCGTCACCGTTGCGGTGATCGCGGTCGCGTACCTGGTGCGGGGGCACTACACCCGCACGGCCGAGCGCCTCCGGCTCCTCGATTCCGCACTCGCGGAGATCGAACGCGACCCGCGCCTCCCCGGCAACCGGCCGGAACCGGGCCGGGGGCGCACCGCCGTCCTGCTGTGCAACGGCTACAACGGCCTCGGCGTGAAGACGTTCTTCGACCTCTTCAACATGTTCCCCAGCACCTTCGACCGGTGCGTGTTCGTCCACGTCGGGGCCGTCGATGCCGGCTCGTTCAAGGGCGCCGATGAACTCGAACGCCTCCGCGCGACGACCGACGAACAGGCCCGGCGGTACGCGGACCTCTGCCGGCGCTGCGGGCTGGAGGCGGAAGTGAAGACGGCCATCAGTCACGACGTGATCGAGACGATTCAGACCCTGGTCGAGGAGCTACTCCGAAACCACCCGACGGCGGTCGTCTTCGCCGGCCAACTGTCCTTCCAACACGAAACCGTGTGGACGCGCTGGCTCCACAACTACGTGGTCTTCGCCCTCCAGCGGATCTACTGCCGGCGGGGCGTACCGTTCGTCATCGTGCCGATTCGGGTGTAGCCGATCCGCGACGGGCCGCGGAGTTCGGGGCAGCCGGAACGTGCGAACTCCGCACGACATCCGACTCCGACCTCCGCGGCCTTCGCGACCAAATTCCGCACCCCGTGCTCCGCCTCTGTGTATAATCCCTACCATGCCGATAAGGGTTGTGTCGGAATCGCCCAGGAGTCGGGAATGGCGGTGACGCAGGCGACGGCCGCGGAGATCGCGGAGGCGAACGAGCGACTGGCCGAGGCGAGTGCCGAAGAGGTGCTGCGCTGGGCCGCGGAACGGTTCCACCCGCGCCTCATGATGGCGACCGCGTTCGGCGCGGAAGGCTGCTGCATCATCCACATACTCGCCGACATTCAGCCCGCCACGACCGTCGTCAACCTGGACACCGGCTACCAGTTCCCGGAGACGCTCGACCTCCGCGAACGGATCAAGACGCGGTACGGCATCGAGGTGGAGTACATCCGCCCCGAACTGACCGTCGCCGAGTACGAGGCCGAGCACGGCGGCCCGCTGCACATGCACCGGCCCGACCAGTGCTGTCACGACCGCAAGATTCTGCCGCTGCGACGGGCGGTCGAGCGGATCGCCCCGCTCGCGTGGATCTCGGCCATCCGCAAGGACCAGACCGCGGACCGCGGCAAGGCCGACGTGGTGCAGTGGGACACGAAGTTCGATCTGGTGAAGGTGAACCCGCTCTTACACTGGACGAAGAAGGACGTGTGGGGCTTCGTCCACAAGCACGACGTGCCGTACAACCCGCTGCACGACCGCGACTACCCGAGCATCGGGTGCTGGCCCTGCACGCGATCCGTCGCCGCGGGCGAGGACGACCGCGCCGGCCGCTGGGCCGGCAAGGTGAAGAAGGAGTGCGGCCTGCATGTGATCGAGGTCAAGGACGGGGAAGGTATCTGACGTGGGCGTCGAAAGTCGTAAGGTCGAAAGTCGTAAGGTCCGCTCCCGATCTTCGACGTTACGACTTTCGACCTTACGACTTGGGACTTTTGAAATGCTGTTCTCCGCCCGCTCCGAGTACGCGTGTCTGGCGATGCTGGAGTTGGCCGCGCAGTACGGCAACCCGAAGCCGGTGCCGCTGACGGACATCGCCAACAAGCATGGCATCTCGTCGCCGCGGTTCCTGGTGCAGATCCTCATCCAGTTGAACAAGGCCGGGCTGGTGACCAGCACCCGCGGCGCGGCCGGCGGCTACCACATCGCCAAGCGGCCGGCGGACATCACGCTGGCCGACGTGGTCGCGGCGGTGGAGGGCACCGAGCCGGCCGGGACGCGGACCAAGCCGCGCAAGCCGGCCTCGCCGCTGGCCCTCGCCCTCGACGACGTGTGGGACCGCATCCGCACCGCCCACGACGCGTTCCTCAAAGCCCAGGCCGCCGTGCTCAAGCAGACCACCCTCGCCCAGCTCGTGGATTCTGGCCAGCCGCTTCAGTACGTGATTTGAGTTTCCGCGACCCACACGCAACCCAGGGCGTTGCCCTGGGCTGAGATTGTCGCACCCCTTCGGGGTGCATTGATGTTTTCAGCCTGAAGGGCTGACACAACCCCAGCCCAGGGCAACGCCCTGGGTGCCAACCCCAGCCCAGGGCAACGCCCTGGGCGCCAACCCCAGCCCAGGGCAACGCCCTGGGGCCAACGCCCGGAGACCCTCATGGCAGACCTGATTCCCCCCCACGGCGGCGTCGCCGAACCGATCAACCGCACCGGGGCGATGCTCGACCCGCTCTCCACCGAGAAACTTCCCGTCTCCGACGCGGACCTCTCCACCCTGTACCGCATCGCCGACGGCGGGCTGTCGCCCCTCATCGGGCCGATGGTGAAGGAGGAGTACGACCGCGTGCTGGACGAGGAGGTGATCGTCCGCGGCGGGAAGAAGTACGCGTGGACGATCCCGCTCGCGTTCCCGGTGGACGAGGCGAGGGCCAGGCACCTGCACACCGGCACCAAGCACCCGCTCACCAACGAGCGCGGCGAGGTGGTCGGCGAGATCGACGTGCAGAGCGTCTACCCGTGGGACAAGAAGAAGTACAACGCGAGCGTGTACGCGACCGCGCGCGAGGACCACCCCGGCGCGCGCATCGCCAACAGCGACCCGCGCACGCACCTCGTCGGCGGCGAGGTGCGCGTGCTGCCGCAGCCGCGGAACAAGGAGTACGGCGATTTGGTCCGCTCGCCGCGCGAGACGCGCGACCTGTTCAACCGCAAGGGCTTCGAGCGGGTCGTCGCGTTCCAGACGCGCAACGCCCTGCACCGCGCCCACGAGTACGCGCTGGTCGTCGGCCTGGAGCGCCTGACCCGCGAGGGGCACTTCACCGGGGCCGTGCTGAACCCGCTCGTCGGCGAGACGAAGCAGGACGACGTGGACGCGGTGACGCGGATGAAGACGTACCGCGCGCTGATCGACGGCAAGGCGCTCGGCCAGGGCGACACGGACGAGGAACTGTGGAAGAAGGTCGGCCGCCCGTTCAGCGACCACGTGCTGCTGCTGGGCCTGGACATCAAGATGTTCTACGCGGGTCCGAAGGAGGCGGTGATGCACGCCATCTACCGGCAGAACTTCGGGTTCACGGACATCATCATCGGCCGCAAGCACGCGGACGCGCCCTACGACGACAAGGGCGAAATCTGGGACGGCTTGGCGGCGCACCGCAAGTTCGACGAGCTGAAGGGCGAACTGCTCATCAACCCGGTGAAGGTGGGTTTCGCGGCGTACTACGCGGAGTTGGGCCGCGTGGGGATGGTGGAGGAGTACGCGCCGAAGGGGTGGAAGCCGGTGAACATCAGCGGCACGGACCTGCGGGACAAGCTGAAGAGGGGCGAGTTGCCCGACCCCGGCATCATGCGCCCCGAAACCGCCCGCGTGCTGGCCGAGAAGTACAAGTCGCAGGGGTGACCGCGGCGGTCGGGTCGTAGCGCACGCGGCCCGCGTGCT
>JAYUBA010000837.1:0-5314 GCA_043741075.1 Frigoriglobus sp. | reverse complement strand
TCTTGTGGTGCGGGCCTCTGGCCTGCATAAGCAATGCAGGCCAGAGGCCCGCACCACAAATCCGACAGTCTCAACCGGACCGTGAATGGGGAACCGCGTATGAACTTCTGGACCGCCGCCGGCGACCTCAGCGGCGGGCCGCTCGCCTTTCTCGTCGTCGCCCTGCTCGTCGCGTTCGCGTTCGAGTTCATCAACGGGTTCCACGACACCGCGAACGCGGTCACCACCGTCATCTACACCCGCACGCTCACCGCCACGCCCGCCGTCATCTACTCCGGGCTGATGAACTTCGCCGGCGCGCTCATCACCGTCCTGTTCTTCGGGGCCGCGGTCGCGTTCAGCATCGTCAACCTGCTCCCGGTCGATCTGCTCGTACACGCGAACTCCAACGCCGCGCTGGTGATGGTGCTGTCGCTGCTGCTGGCGGGCGTGATCTGGAACCTGGGCACGTGGTACATGGGCCTGCCGGTGTCCAGTTCGCACACGCTCATCGGCTCGATCCTCGGCGTCGGGATGGCGAACAGCCTGTGGAACAAGGGCGGGCTGAGCGGGGTGAACTGGGCGAAGGCCGGCGAGGTCGGGCTGGGCCTGCTGCTGTCGCCGGTGATCGGGTTCGTTGCGGCCGGGGCGCTACTGCTGGCGATGCGCCGCGTGCTGAAGGAGCCGAAGCTGTACGTGCCGCCGGTCGCGGGCGAGCGGCCCCCGGTGTGGGTGCAGGTGGTGCTGATCGTCACCTGCGGCGGGGTCAGCTTCGCGCACGGCTCCAACGACGGGCAGAAGGGGATGGGCCTGTTGCTGCTGGTGCTGATCGGGTTCATGCCGGCCCACTACGCGCTGTCCGTGAACCGGCCGGAGATGGCCCCGGAGGTGCGCGCCGCGGCCGGCGAGGTGCGGGCCGCGTTCACCGCGCACAACGTCCCGGTGCCCGAAGAGATCGCGAAGGACCTCGACTACCTGGAGCGCGAACTGGCCGACCGGCCGTCGTTCGCGGACCTGCCGAAGGGACCGGACGACCGGTGGGAGGTGCGGCAGGCGATCTCCCGCACGAACCGGGCGCTGAAGGCGATCGAGGGCGACCCGCACTCGCTGCCGGCGGAGGTGCCGAAGCGGTTGAAGGAGGTGCGGGAGAAGAAGCTCGCCCCGGCGATCGAGTTCGTGCCGATCTGGGTGGTGGTGTGTACCGCGCTGGCGCTGGGCATCGGGACGTGCATCGGGTACAAGCGGATCGTGCTGACCGTGGCGGAGAAGATCGGCAAGACGCACCTGACCTACGGGCAGGGCGCGGCGGCGGAGGCGGTGGCGGCGGTGACGATCATGGCGGCGGACGTGCTCCACCTGCCGGTGAGTACGACGCAGGTGCTTTCCAGCGGGGTGGCCGGGACGATGGCGGCGAACGGGTCGGGGGTGCAGGGCGGCACGTGCAAGAGGATCTTGCTGGCGTGGGCGCTGACGCTGCCCGCGTGCGTGCTGCTGGCGGGCGTGCTGTTCACCGTGGGTCGGCTGCTCGTGGGGTGATCCCTGCCCTCGCCCCGGCTTTGCGGGGTGAGGGGTCTTCTCGCTAAACGCCCCTCACCCGTCGGCGAAGCGCCGCCACCCTCTCCCCGCAAAGCCGGGGCGAGGGGAAGACTCTCACTTCACAAGCTCCGGCAGCCACCACACCTCGACCGTCCAGATCACCAGCCACCCGGTGCCGTCCGTCACCGCCAGCCGCGAACCGGTCGCGTTGAACGACAGCCCGGTGATCGGCGCGATCAGAACCGCCGTAACGGCCGGCTTCCCGCCCTTCGCGGAGTTGTATTCCGCGCGGCCTTCCGACAGGGTGATGCGGTAGAATACATCTGGCCGTAGCCCCTCCCGCCCGGAACCGCGAATGTCCACGCGCCGCCTCACCTGCCCCTGTGGGAACATCTGGGACCACCCGCTCTCGGAGCCGGTGCCCGCCGACGTGCGCAACATCTGCCCGTCCTGCACGCTCGCCGGCGAGAACACCCGCGTCCCGGCCCCGGCGGACCTCGGCCACTCCTCCGGCACGCTCGTCACCAACCCGGTGGCGGCAGCCGCAGCGGAGGCCCGGCGCCGGGAGAAGGCCGAACCCGTCGGCCCCGGCCGCGTCATCGCCGGGTACGAGATCATCGAGGAGATCAACCGCGGCGGCATGGGCGTCATCTACAAGGCCCGCCAGCCGGGCGTGAACCGGCTCGTGGCGCTGAAGATCATCACCCCCAGCAAGCTCGACCAGCCCGGCACCCGCGGCCGGTTCAAGCGCGAGGTCCGCGCCTCCGGCCGCATGAACGACCCGTGCATCGTCACCATCTTCCAGACCGAACTGGACGGCCCGATCCCGTTCGTCGCGATGGAGTACGTGCCCGGCATCGACCTGCTGCGCCTGGTCCGCCAGACCGGCCCGCTGCCCGTCGTCGATGTGGTGTACTACGCCCGACAGGTCGCGGAGGGGTTGCAGCACGCGCACGAGGCGAAGCTGGTTCACCGCGACATTAAGCCCTCGAACCTGATGATTAGCCCGTCGCCGCTGGCGACTTCCGAGGGGCGCACCGGCCGGCTGCCGCGGGTGAAGATCCTCGACATGGGGCTGGCCCGCATCCTCGACGCCGAGGCCGACCCGGAGACCGACGACCTGACCCAGGTGGGGCAGTTCATCGGCACGCCGGACTACGTGGCCCCGGAGCAGGCCGAGAACCCGCGGGCCGCCGACACCCGGTCCGACCTCTACTCCCTGGGCGGGGCGATGTACTTCTGCCTCACCGGCGAGGTGCCGTTCCCCGGCAAGACGCTGGCCGCGAAGCTCCGCAAGCAACTGACCGGGCCGCCCCCGTCGGCCGCCGCGAAGCGCTCCGACGTGCCCGTCGCCGTGGACGCCGTCATCCGCAAACTGATGTCGCTGGAACCGGCCGACCGGTACCAGACGCCGGCCGAACTGGTGGTCGCGCTGGACGAGATTCTTCGGAGCGACCCGCCCAAGGTCGGCAGCAAGGCCGCGCCGGCGGTCGCGTCGGTGTTCGCGCGGGCGCACGACGGCGGCGTCCACGCGATGGCCGCGGCCCCGGACGGCGCGTTCCTGCTCACCGGCGGCGGCGACGGCACGCTCAAGCTCTGGCACCCGGCCACGCTCAAGGAGCAGCGCGTCTTCACCGGCGACATGGGCGCGGTCGAATCGCTCGCCATCGGGCCGGCCGGCAAGTGGGCGGCGACGTGTACGATTCGGCTGAGCGCCTCCGACATGGGCGTTCAGTTGTGGGACCTGACCACGGGCACCGAGGGGAAGCGGCTCCGCGGGCCGACGGACAACATCGCGGGCGTGGCCGTTTCGCCCGACGGCCAGGGGATCGCGGCGGCGTCCGCGGACCGGATGGTGTGGCTGTGGCTCCGGGAGCCGGGCCAGCCGCTCAGCCCGGTGTGCATCAAGGGGCACACGGCGGCGGTGACGGCGGTCGCGTTCGTGGCCGCCGACTCGCTCATCTCCGCGGGCCAGGACGGCACGGTCCGCCAGTGGGACCTGAAGACGGGCAAGTCGAAGGGCGCGCTCCCGGCGGGGGTCGGGCCGATCGGGGCGATGGCGTTCGGGTCGAAGCGGGTGCTCGTGGCCGGGCGCGACGGCCTGGCGATGCGGCAGCCGCACTCGGGCACGTTCCTGAAGCTGAGCGGGCACGACGGCCCGGTGCTGTGCTGCGCCCTGAGCGCCGACGGCCGGTTGCTCGCGAGCGGCGGCGCCGACCGCACGGTGCGCGTGTACCGCACCGAGGACGGGCTTCAACTCGCGTGCTACGCGGGCCACACCAAGTCGGTGCGGGCGGTGGCGTTCGCCCCGGCCGGCGACGCGCTGTACTCCGGGGGCGCGGGCGGCACGCTCCGCCGCTGGCCCGTGCCGAAGGGGAAGTAACGTACCGACAGCGGCCGGGCGCGGGTATGATGGCGCGAGGGAGGAAAGCGACATGGCGACCGACGCGACGAGCGACCCGCCCGCGGCCCCCGCGCCGGCGGTGGTGCCACGAACTTACGAAGAGCTGGGACGCGAGCTGGGCGAGCTGGAAAAGCAGTTCCCTCCGCCGGAAAAGGGTGACGACATCCCGGACGCGCGATGGTACGAGGCGAATGCGTCCGCGCTTTACGAGCAGTACCTCGGAGAGCACGTCGCCATCCTGAACGGTGCGGTCGTCGGCCACAACTGGGACGAACTCCAACTCCGCATCGATGTGGCGCGGAAGTACAACATCCACCCGTACCGCGCTCTGGTCGTCTACCTCTTTACAATCTTCGGGTGAGCACTCGTGCCCAGCGTTTCGCTCAACGTCCGGCGCGACGCGGACGTAACCATACCCGCGCCGAGTGGAACGGTCTACCTACCGCAGCGCCGGATCTACGCGTGGGCGCGATTCGGCGGTGAGTACTGGATGCGTCAGGCGGTGATCGACACCGGCGCCCCGGCGTGCATCCTGCCGGCGCGCGTCTGGACCGAACTCGATCGCCTCGGCGACATCGCGTGGGTCGGCAGCGCGAATCCCGTGGGCGGGCTGCCGCGCATCACCGTGTTCGGTGGCAGTTACCCGTTCCGCCTCGGCCGCGTCCGGCTGAAACTCGTGGACCTCGGCACCGGCCAACTTGCCCCGCGCGACGTGGCGGCGATTTGCACCGACGACCCGCGGACCGCCCCGCCGCACCTCCAACTGCCCCTCCTCCTCGGCCTCGCGGACGTGATGCACGGCCGCACTCTGCAACTCGAAGCCTCCGCAGACGGCCAGCGGTGGACGGCGACGTTGAGCGAACCGTAAGAACGACGCCCGCCGAATCGCCACGGCCCGCGTTCCCGGCACAACCTGCCTCCTTCGCACGCGTCTCTCACTTTCATTCGCTGGCATCGTCGGGCGCGGCGGGGTAAAATCGGCGCTTTAGGCAAACCTCTCCGCCGCGATCATCCACCGAGAGCCGCACCGTGAAACCCGCCCCCTTTTCCGGACGCCGAACCGCGTTCGCACTGCTCGCCGCGCTCATCTTCATCTGCCCCGGCGTGGCCCGGTCCGACGAAGACGCCGACCTCAAGAAGCAAATCGCCGAGGTCGAGAAGCAGATTCTCGACCTCAAAACGAAACTCGACGCGCTGAAGAAGGGCAAGCCGGAGCCGGCCGCGCCCAACACCGTGCCCGACAGCGCCGTCGCCAAGATGAACTGGCGGTGCATCGGCCCGGCGAACATGGGCGGGCGCGTCACCGCGCTCGCGGTCGTGGAGAGCGACCCCAGCACCTACTACGTCGCCACCGCCTCCGGCGGGCTGCTCAAGACGGTCAACAACGGCACCACC
>JAYUBA010000836.1:0-5316 GCA_043741075.1 Frigoriglobus sp. | reverse complement strand
CTGAAACCGCACTAGGGCGCAGCCGGTTGTTGCCGCGACGGGATCAGCCGTATTCGGAACGCGACGACGTTCCGAAATACCTTGCGGTCGGTGACTTCGGCCGTCAGCCCGCCGCGCGAGAGCCGACCGGTCGCGCGGGCCGCGACCCGATCCGCGAACGCGCCGGTGCCGTTCACGACGAACCACGCTTCCCCCGCGGTGCGGATCACTTCCGCATCGGATTCGGAGAACAGATCACCGGCGAACGTCAGTGAGCGCACCGGGCGATCGGGGTTCGTAAGCGGGTACACGGTCCGGACCGGCGAAATGAGGTACGCCCGAATGAGCGGATCGTCGGACCGGAGATACCCGTCCGTCTCGATCCACCCGGCGAAGACGAACACCGGGGCCGACGGGGCGGCGCGCTCGTTCACCCAGCCCACGGCACCGCGCCAGTCGTCGTGCGTGAGCCGGGGCGACCCGCCCGCCGCGATCCGCCACCCGGGGCTGTCGGCCAACTGCCCCAGAACGAGCGCGGTCAGCGCGAACGCGACCCGCGCCCACCGCCCCGGCCACGCGACCGTCGCCGCCCCGGCCGCGACCATCGGGAGCAGGTACAGCACCATTGTGTAGCGGACCCGGAACAGGGTCGGGCCGCCCGCGCGGTGCGCCGCCCACAGCGGTGCCGCCGTCGCGTAGAACACGATCAGCACGAACGCGAGCGGGGCGACCCACGCGCGGGGGGCGTCCGCCGCCGGGCGCCGCGCGAACGCCACGACCGCCGCGGCCACGAACGGGAGGATCAGGTACGCGGGCTGCCGGTGCAGGATCACGAGGTCTTCTAAACCGATCAGCTTGGCCGAGATGTCGAAGTTCGCCTGGCGCCCGACGATGGCGAGTACGAGCGGCACCAGCGGGAGCAGGGCGACCCCGGCGAGCGCCAGGTCGAGGGCGAACCGACCCGGCGAGTACGCCGGGCGCTCGCCGCGAATCCGGAGGAGGACGTAGTACGCGAGTTCCCCCGCGACGACGGTCAGCGCGACGAAGTGGAGGTAGCCCATCGCGATCGTACACGCGACGAACGCGCCGCGCCACCGGCCCGAACCGCCGGCGAGCAGTTGCCAGAAGCAGAGGAGTTGGAGGGTGCCGAAGAACTGGAGAACGGAGTACGGGCGCGCTTCCGCGGCGTAGGCGCAACAGACCCCGTCGAGCGCGACCAGCACGCCCGCCACGCGCCCGGCCCACACCGAACCGGAGACGGTGCGCGCCAGGATGTACACCGCGACTGGCACGGCGGCACCGAACGCGAGCGACGGCAGTCGGACGGCCCATTCCGCCGGTCCGAACACCGCGACCGACGCCTTCACGAGCCAGTAGTACGGGGCCGCGGCGTTCCCGACCGCGGCGCGTTCGGCGAGCGTTCCGTCCGTGCCGAGGACGACCCACGCGGTGAACAGTTCGTCGAGCCACAGGCTCCCGCCGACGCCCACCGTGCGGACGGCGGCGGCCACCGCGGCGAGCACCGCGAGTTCGGCCCAAAGCACCCTCCGTGACCCCGACGCGACTCCGTTCGCTGTGTCCGCCATCTCGCTCCCTCCTGGGTTGGGGCGTCCTCGTTCGGGCGGAATCGGCTCGGCCTCTGGGGCTACTTTTTGTCGCCGGGCAGCTTCACCCCGGTCGGTGGCTGAGCTAACAGAATAGCCAGGGAAAGACCGACCGGAGCGGTAAAGCTGCCGGCCGCGTCCCGGAACGGCAATAGGTCTGATGGAGCCGCGACCGACAGGGAGCGGGCCAGACACCGACTCCAAATGTGAACGGCCTGCTCCCTGCCGGTCGCGGCTCGACCGGGCACGCTACGCGCCTTCCAAATGCGTTCCCGTCATCTCACTCGCCCATGAGTTTCCGCAGCACCTCGTCCGGGGCCGGCTCGTAGCTGTGCGGCTCCATGCCCATCGCGGCCCGGCCCTGACTTAAGCTGCGCACCTCGTTCGCGTAGGTGAAGAGTTCCCGCAGCGGCACCCGTGCAGTGAGTTCCGACATGTCCCCGGTCGAACTCGTCTCCTGCGCGTCGATCTGGCCGCCCCGCCGGGTCAGGTCGCCCAGGATCGAGCCGACGAACTGGTTCGGCGTCGTCACCGTCACCTTCATGATCGGTTCGAGCAGTTGCACGTTCCCCTGCGTCGCCTCGCGGTACGCGCGGATCGCCGCGGCGACGAACATGTCTTCGGTGGAGAGCTGCGGGTCGAACCGCGCGTCCAGAATGCGGGCCTGGGCGTTCATCATCGGCATCCCGATTTCGCCCGTCTGGAGCGAGTCGGCCAGCGCCGACTCGGCCGCCGCGAGGAACGCCACCGGGATCGGGTTGGCGTCCGCGTTCACCGCGTTGAACACCGCGACCGGCTTCTCGCTCTTGAAGTTCGTGAACGACACCTTCAGCCCGGCGAACGCCGACTTGTCTCCGAGCTTGTCCAGCGTGACCTCGACCGTCCGCGGCGCCTTCAGCATTTCGCGGTAACTCACCCGCGGCGGGTAGGCCCGCACCTTCAAGCGGAAGTCGCGTTCGAGCCGGTGCCGCTTCACTTCGAGGTGCAGCGTGCCCATCCCGCTCATCACGATCTGCCCCTCGTTCAACTTCACCTTGAACGTGGGGTCTTCGAGTTGGAGCACTTCGAGCGCCAGGTTGAGCTTGTCCTTGTCCGCCCCGCTGTCGGGTTCGATGGACTGACTCACCACCGCTTCCGCGAAGGAGATCGCTTCGAGCAGGATCGGGTGCGCGGTGTCGCAGAGGGTGTCGCCGGTCACGGTGTCCTTGAGGCCGATGACGCAGACGATGTCGCCGGCCGGGCCGCTCTCCACGTCCTCCAACCCGCGGGCCGGGTCGGCGTGAACGTGGAACAGCTTGGCGACGTTCTCCTTCACGTCCTTGCCGGGGTTGAACGCCCGCGAGTTCGGCCTCATGACGCCCGAATAGACGCGGACGAAGAACCGGTTCCCGTTCGGGTGCCACGACGCCTTGAACACCAGCCCGCAGAACGGCTCCTTCGGGTCGGGCTTCCGCTTCTGCTCCTTCTTCCCCTTCGGGTCGGTGCCGGTGACCGGCGGGCGGTCGAGCGGACTCGGCAGGTACAGCGTGACCGCGTCGAGCAGCGGTTGGATGCCGATGTGCTCGCGCCCGCTCCCGGCCAGGACGGGGTAAATGATGCGCGCGAGGCATTGCTCGCGGACCAGTTGCCGCACCTTCGCCGGGTCCGGTTCTTTGCCGTCCAGCACCGCCGACGTGATGAGGTCCTTGTCGTCGTGGGCGGTGAGGGCGTCGAAGAGTTGTTCGCGGTACTCCTGGGCCTCGTCCGCGTTCTCCTCCGGGATGTCCGCGACGCGGACCGTCTTGCCGTAGTCGCCCGCGTCGAAGAACTTCGCCTTCATCTCGATGAGGTCGATGATTCCGGAGAACGGGTTGCGGCTGTCGGCCTGCCCCCCGGCCCCGATGGGGATGATGATCGGCACCGGGCGGCCCTGCTCCTCCGGGTTGGGCGTGAGCCGCGACCGGATCGACTGGAGCGTCTGCGCGAAGTTCGCGCCGACCACGTCCATCTTGTTGACGAACACCATCCGCGGGACTCCGTACCGGTTGGCCTGCCGCCACACCGTTTCGGACTGCGCCTCGACGCCCTTCTGCCCGTCGAACACGACCACCGCGCCGTCGAGGACGCGGAGCGACCGCTCCACTTCCGCAGTGAAATCGACGTGGCCGGGCGTGTCGATGAGATTGATCGTGTGCCCGGCCCACTCGAACGGCACGCACGCGGAATAGATGGTGATGCCGCGGGCCTGTTCTTCCGGGTCGTAGTCGGTCTCGGTCGTGCCCTCATCGACGCCGCCGAGCTTGTGCTTGGCGCCGGCGTAGTACAACAGGTGCTCGGTGGTCGTGGTCTTGCCCGCGTCGATGTGCGCGATGACGCCGAGGTTGCGCACGCGGGTCAGGTCCGTCCCGGTGTTTTTGGCCATCGTCGCACCAGTGAGCAGTGGGCAGTGGTCCGTGGTCAGTTTACGGAACGGCGCCCCAGGAGAAGTCGGGCGGTTGGTGCGAGTTTCGCTCCAGGGTCTCACGACCCTGGTTCCCGGCGCGGAAAACAAACCGCGCACCTCGTCCCGATCAAAAGGAAAGTGGCCAGCGACCGGTGCCGGGTTCGCGGCACTGACCACTGACCACTGCGGACTGCTCGCGGCGAATCACCACGCGAAGTGGCTGAACGCCTTGTTCGCCTCGGCCATCTTGATGGTCTGCTCGCGCTTGCTCATCGCCTCGCCCTGGCGCTGGTAGGCGGCCATCAGTTCTTCGGCGAGGCGGAGGTGCGTGGGCCGCCCGGCCTTGGAGCGGATGGCACCGAGGATCCACCGGATCGCGAGGCTCTCGGCCCGCTTCGGCTTCACCTGCATCGGCACCTGGTAGTTGGCCCCGCCGACCCGGCGGGACCGCACCTCCAGCGACGGCTTGACGTTGCTCAGCGCCTCGGTGAACACGACCACCGGGTCCGCGTCCGGCATGCGCTTCTTGATCTGGTCGAGCGCGTCGTACACCACCCGCGTCGCGACGGACTTCTTGCCGTCGTGCATCAGGCAGTTGATGAACTTGCTCAACATGAGCGAGCCGTACCGGGTGTCCGGGGCGAGCTTGTCGTAGCTGGCGGTGCGTGTCTTGGAACCCATTCTTCTCTCGTCAAAAGTCGTGCGTGGGTCGAAAGTCGTAAAGTCACAAGTCGTAAAGTCGAAGACGAAAGCATCGCCGGTTTCCCGACTTTACGACTTTCGACTTTACGACTTTCGACTGCCTATTTGCCTTCCTTCTTCGAGCCGTACTTGGAGCGGGCCTGCTTGCGGTCCGTCACGCCCTGCGCGTCGAGCACGCCGCGGACGATGTGGTAGCGGACGCCCGGCAAGTCGCGGACGCGGCCACCGCGCACGAGCACAATCGAGTGCTCCTGCAAGTTGTGCCCCTCGCCGGGGATGTACGCGGTCACCTCGATCCCGCTGGAGAGCCGGACGCGGGCCACCTTCCGGAGCGCCGAGTTCGGCTTCTTCGGGGTCATCGTCTTCACGACGGTGCAGACGCCGCGCTTCTGCGGGCACCCCTGCATGGCCGGGTGCTTGGACTTGGACCGCTGCGGCACGCGCGGGGACTTGATCAGTTGGTTAATCGTCGGCATTCGTCGTTCCTGCTCGGCCGTCCGGCGGTTCGCCGAATGGGAATGAGTATGTTAGCGGCCCGCCCGCGAGCGGGAAGCCCCCCTGTACCGATTTTGGCGAGCGGCGCGGCGTCAGCCCGCCGGTGGCACTGAC
>JAYUBA010000835.1:0-1544 GCA_043741075.1 Frigoriglobus sp. | reverse complement strand
ACCACCGGCACCCTCACGCGTGCCGGTGGTCCGAATTCTACCGGCACCCTCACGCGTGCCGCTCGCCACGGCCCCAATCGACAAGGGGTGCCCCATCGCGGCATCTCACTTTCACAACCGACGGTGTCTCCGCTAAGATACTCGGACCGGCCGCCCGCGCCGCCGGTCCGTTCGCCCGTCCGCGCTCCCGCCCCCCGACACCCAGGCGGCCCATGCCACGCGACCGCGCCACCGACGACGCCCAGGACCTGTTCGCCCGCGGGCACCAGGCGCTCGACGCCGGCGACTTCCAGGAAGCCGTCGAGTGCTTCTCCCGCGCCATCCGGCTGCGGCCGAACGTGTCCGACGTGTACCGGTTCCGCGCGTACGCGTACCTCGAAATGGGCGACCGCGTGCGGGCGCTCAACGACCTCGACCAGGCCATCCGCCTGAAGCCGAACGACCCCCGCGGGTACGCCGACCGCGCCGCCGAACTGTACCTCCAGCGGCAGTTCGAGCAGGCCGGCGCCGACTGCGACCGCGCGCTCGCGCTCGACCCGGCCCGCGTGGCGCTGCTCGCGCTCCGCGGCCGGTGCCACGCGGACGGCGGGAACAGCGGGGCCGCGTTCGCGGACTTCGCCGCCGCCGTCGCCGCCGACCCGGCCAACGCGGCCCGCTACCGGCTGTGGCGCGCGCAGCTCCACCTCGACCTGGAGGACCACCCGGCCGCCGCGGAGGACGCGACCGCGGTGATCGCGGCCGACCCGAAGAACCCGGAGGCGTTCTACCTGCGCGGCGGCATCCGCCAACAGGCGCATGACTTCACCGGCGCGGTTAAAGACTACGCCGCGGCGCTGGCGATCAAGCCGGACCACGCGTTCGCGCTCCTGGGCCGCGCCCTCTGCCGCTGGCTATTGCACGACAACGCCGGGGCGGTCGCCGACTGCGACGCGTTCCTGACGCTCATGCCGGGGGTGGTGAAGGGGTACGAGGTGCGCGGGTGCGCGCGGAAGGGGCTGGGCGACCTGGACGGGGCGATGGCCGACTTCAACGAGGCGGTGCGGATCGCGCCGTCGGCGGTTCTGCCGTACACGTACCGCGCCGGCGTGCATTACGCGCGGCACAAGTACGCGCTGGCGATCCGCGACCACATGGAAGCGCTGAAGTGCGACCCGCGGAGCGCGCCCACGTTCAACCAGCTCGCGTGGGTGTGGGCCACATGCCCGGACCCGGACGTGCGCAACGGGAAGCAGGCGCACGGGTGCGCGACCCGCGCGTGCGAACTGACCGAGTGGAGCGAGCCGAGCTTCCTGGACACGCTGGCCGCGGCGTGCGCCGAGTGCGGCGAGTTCGACGACGCGATCAAGTGGCAGGGGAAGGCGATCGGCCTGGTGACCGACGACGCCCGCCGCGCCGACTACGGGACGCGGCTGGAGTTGTACCGCGACGAGCAGCCGGTGCGCTCCGCGGGCGCGTGACTTACGGATTCTTGATCCGCGGCCTGTCTTTGGATTGACCTCCCCCCTGGAGGGGGAGGTCGGCGGCGCTTCGCCGACGGGTGGGGG
>JAYUBA010000834.1:0-1545 GCA_043741075.1 Frigoriglobus sp. | reverse complement strand
CGGCGCGGCCGGCCCCGGCGCGCCGCGCGTCCGCTCCCGGATTGGCATCGCGTCGAACTCCCACGTCTCGTCCGGGTGTCATGCCAACGCCCGGCTACTTCCCCTTCGTCAACTCGTCGGCGAGTTCCTTGAGCGTGGGGACCGACAGGTCCGGCGTCGGGCCGAGCGGGAATAACTGCTGGCCCGGCCGGGCGACGAACGCGGCCCGCATCCCGGCCCACGCCGCCCCGGCCACGTCCCACCCGTGCGCGGCCACCAGCAGGCACTCCGACACGTCCGCCCCGACCCGGTGTGCGGCCCACCGGTAGACGTGGGTGTGCGGCTTGTGCAGGCCCACGCCCTCCACACTCAGAGTCGCCTCGAACAGCTTGTCCAGCTTCGCGTTCTTCATCTGGTCGGTGATCGCCGCCTCTGACGAGTTGGTGAGCGTGACCAGGCGGTACTTGGCGGCCCGCAGGCGTCCGAGGGCCGGGATCACGTCCGGGTGCGGCGGCAGGGCGCGGATCGGGGCCACGGCCTTCTTCGCCTCGTCCGCGCCCAACTCGATGCCGTGTGCCTTCGCCACCATCCGCAGGCACGCGGCCCCGATCTCGCCGAAGTCGTGGTAGCGGTCGGCCACCGTGGTCACGAGCGAATACTGGAGGAGCGTCGTGAACCAGAGCGGGGCCAACTCCGCGCGACCGCCGAGGGCCTTGCCCACGCTCTCCCTCAGGGGCTTCAGGTCGAGGAGCGTCTCGTTCACGTCGAAGAAGAGGACCTTCGGTCGGACCATCGCCTTGCCCCCCTCGTCCGCACCGGCCGCCGTCGCGGCGGCCACAGCCCCGACCGCGCCGCCGATGAAACCGCGCCTTGTCGTACTCATGGTGTCACCCCCCCCCGAAGTCCCGCCGCTGGAAGCTCATAAACCGCCGGTCCTTCTTGTACGGCGATTCGCCCACGCGGGCCACTTTTGCTTTGGCGAGTTTGTATCGGTAGTTGTTCGCGATCAGGTCGGCGACCCGGTGGGCCAGCGCGTTGAACGGGTTCGGGGGCGACAGGAAGTAACTGAACAGCACCCCGCGCCGCACGGCCGGCGTCACCACCGCCACCGCCTCGATCTCGCCCGTGCCGATGCGGATGTGACCGTTCTTCTCCAGCCAGGAGAACGTGATCTCCTCGCCCTCGACCCGGTTGAACCCGCCCGTTTGGATCAGCACGTCGTCGTTCGTCAGCCGCACCACGTCGCCGCTCTCGATCCTGTACCCCTTCGCGTCGTCGGGGTGGATTTCCACGAAGCTGCCCGGCCACCGGGCCGCCAGGTACGGCTTGCGGAGGTCGTCGTAGCCCGACTGCCAGCTTTCGTTGATGCGCCCACAGGTGACCCAGAATGCGCCCTTCTTCGGGTCCGGCTTGATCCGGGCGTAGAAGTCGTCGAACAGTTCCCACGGGCTTTTGATGAGCCGTGCTTTGCCGGAGTGCGTGTTGAACGCGGTCAGCCACTTCGCGTGCGTCGTCGGCCCTTCGGGATCGGCAAGTTTCAGCGTGCTGTCGTGCAGGCGCGCGGTC
>JAYUBA010000833.1:0-1545 GCA_043741075.1 Frigoriglobus sp. | reverse complement strand
GCGAGCTGTTGGAAGTCGGCGCGGGTGACGGCGGGCGTACTCACAGGTTCCTTCCGTCAGCTATTTTAGCGAACAACGGACCGGCTTGGGTGCCGAATACCGCCGGGGCGCGTTGGGCGTCCCTTACAAGATGGCGCGGCGAGAAGAACTTCAGCCGCCGTCCGGTTGTTGGCGGCGGGGTAACCTGTGGGTGATTCTAGCCGGGAGCGGGGCCGGGGGCGTTCCTTGACTGTCGCGGGCGGCGGTCCTAACATGACCGTCTTCACTCAGGCTCCGACACGACCGCGAGAACCGTCATGGCCGTACCCAAGAGGCGCACCTCCCGTTCCAAGAAGGGCACGCGCCGCAGCCACCACCACATCGTCCCGGTACAGATCCAGTTCTGCGCGCGGTGCAGCGAGCCGGTGATGCCGCACCGCGTGTGCTCGCACTGCGGCTACTACCAGGGCCGCGACGCGCTGCCGGTGGAAGCGGAAGAGAAGCAAGGGAAGTGACCCATGCGGATCGCCCTCGACGCGATGGGCGGCGATCACGGCCCGGCCCCGAACGTCGGCGGCGCGCGGCTGGCCCTCGCCGCCGAACCCGACCTGACGATCGTGTTCGTCGGCGACCAGGCCCGACTCGACCCGCTCCTGGCGGCCGGTGACCTGCCGGCCGGGCGCGTGGAGGTGGTCCACGCGCCGCGAACCGTCGAGATGAAGGAGAAGCCGGCCGAGGCGCTGCGCCGCAAGCCGGACGCGTCGATCTTCCGCTGCTGGCAGTTGCTGGCGGACGGCGCGGTGGACGGCCTCGTTTCGGCCGGCAACACGGGTGCCGTCGTCGCCGGCGGGCTGAAGACGCGCCGGTTCCTCCCGTGCGTCCACCGGCCCGGCATCGCCACCGTCATGCCCACCGCGAAGGGCCGCTGCGTCGTCATGGACGTGGGCGCGAACGTCTTCCCCAAGCCGCGGCACATGCTCGAGTACGGCGCGATGGGTGCCGTGTTCGCCCGTCACATGCTCGGCATCGAGCACCCCACCCTCGGCCTGTTGAACGTCGGCGAAGAGGAGGGGAAGGGGCACGACCTCGTTCAGAAGACGTACGACCTGTTCCGCGCCAGTTCGCTGAAGGACCGGTTCGTCGGGAACATCGAGGGCCGCGACATCCACCGCGGCGCGGTCGATGTGGTCGTCACCGACGGGTTCACCGGGAACGTGGTGCTGAAGTTGTGCGAGGGCGTGTCCGAGTTCGTGCTGGGTCTGGTCGGCCAGGAGGTGATCGCTTCGCTGCCGAACGACCGCGACGTGGCCGCGCGGGCGCTCAAGGCGCTGGTGGCGAAGTACCACTACAGCGCGTTCGGGGGCGCGCCGCTGCTGGGCGTGGAGGGCGTGTGCGTCATCTGCCACGGCTCCTCGAAGGACACGGCCATCGCCAACGCCCTCGGGATCGCGGCGCTCGACGTGCGGGTGAAGTTGAACGAGAAGATCGTCGCCGAACTCGAACGGTTACCGGCCAACGGCGAGGAGTGAAGAACCCACCCCCGGCCCCTCCCTGCAGGGAGGGGAG
>JAYUBA010000832.1:0-5330 GCA_043741075.1 Frigoriglobus sp. | reverse complement strand
TCAAGGGGACTGCGATAGGGACAGGACACGAACTCCGCCCGAAAGTTCAAGGGGCACGTGCAGGCGAACCCGGAGCGTCAGCGACGGGGTACTTCGGGAACCACGGATCGCGCCACCCCGTCGCTGACGCTCCGGGTTCGCCGGGCAAGCAATAGGCAATTATGAGAGAAAAAGGAGTTGTGAAAGGCCGATGAGTAGGGTACGGTAAATTCAGTTAGAACACGTCACGCGGTTACGAGGTGAGAACAATGGCCCCTCAAGCGATACTGGAAGAAGTCCGCCGCAGCCCGTTCGAGCCGTTCAAGCTCGTGCTGGCCGACGGTGCCCGGTACGACATCCAGCACCCCGACCAGTGCATGGTGATGAAGAAGTCGGTCATGATCGGCGAGCCGGAGGCCGACGGCTTCATCGAGTGGACGATCAACGTGAACTGCTGGAACGTGATCCGCATCGAGAAGCCGGTCGCGTGAGTCACCGCTTCACGGCCGCGTACACGTCGCGCAGCGGAACGTTGTGCTCCCGCGCGACACGGGCGCAGTCCTCATATTCCGGCGTCAGCACCGTAAACCCATCGGCGCGCCACCCGCGTTTCGCCTTGACCGGTCCCCACGGCGTTTGCACTACGATCGTCTCGCGCTGAAGTTTCGCGCGCGTGGCGGTGGTACGCCGCACGCCGAACGTGCCCGTCTCGCGGAAGAGAATCGCTTCCAGTTCACTCACCTTTTCGCTCTCACAAATCACCGTGAGTAGCACACCGGGCCGGTTCTTCTTCATCTGAATGGGCTGTGCGAACACGTCCAGCGCGCCGGCCGCGAGCAACCGTTCGACGGCGAAGCCAACGACTTCTGGCGAGATGTCGTCGAGGTTCGTTTCCAGCACGACGACGGCATCGACCTCTCCTGAGCGGGGGGCGTAAGCCCCCTGTGCGCTAACACCCAGCATCAGCCGCAGGATGTTCGGCTGTTCGAGAAAGTCCTTCGTGCCGGAACCGTGGCCGATGCGCTCGATGGTCATGGCGGGCGTCGCGGTCCACTCCGTGACGACCGTGGTGAGGATCGCGGCGCCGGTGGGCGTGGTCAGTTCGGTCTTGATGGTCGAAGGCGCGAGCGGCACGCCTTTGAGTAGCTCCGCGGTGCCGGGCGTCGGAACCGGCATGATGCCGTGCGCGCACTTCACCGTTCCGCTGCCGGTTGGAACTGGCGTGCTGGTAAACTTCTCCACGCCGAGCAGGTCCAACCCCACCGCCGCGCCCACGATGTCGGCGATGCTGTCGAGTGAGCCGACCTCGTGGAAGTGAACGCGTTCCAGCGGCATCCCGTGAACGGTCGATTCGGCCACCGCGACCTTGCGGAAGATCGTGGTCGCGAGCGCGCGCTGCTTCGCGGTGAGCGCGCCCTTCGCGAGAATCGCCTCCACGTCCGGCAGAAAGCGGTAATCTTCCTGGTCCGCGGCCTCGACGGTCGCTTTCGTCGCGGCGAACCCGCACCGCTTCACGCGTTCGACTTCCAGTTTGATGGGCAGGCCGAGCGAATCGAGCGCGGCGCGGATGGCGTCGGCCGGCACGCCCGCGTCGATGACCGCGCCGAGGACCATGTCGCCGCTGATGCCGCTGAAGCAGTCGAAATGAGCCACGCGCACGATGAATGCCCTCACCCGGATCGCACGCGACCCGCACCGCGAAGAACCCAGGGCGTTGTGGACCCAGGGCGTTGTGAACCCAGGGCGTTGCCCTGGGCTAAGATTGTGTCAGCCCTTCGGGCTAAAGATCATGCAGGCTGAAAGCCTGCGACAATCTCAGCCCAGGGCAACGCCCTGGGATCGCCAACCGCCCCGCCGCAGGGCACCGCGAGCCGTTCACGGTGTTCTACTGGCCGAAGCCCCTATCGCGTGGCATAAACTGGTATCGCCGTTCCCGCCGGAGGCCGCCTGTGTCCGCTTCGCACCCGCTACTCGTTCGTCTCGCCGCGCTCGCCAACCCGGACGGCGGGTGGGGCTACCACGCCGGTCAGGCCAGTCATCCGGAGCCGACGTGCCTCGCGCTGCTCGCGCTCGGCACCGAGCGCGACGCGTTCGCGCAGCCGATCGCGAACGGCCTCGCGGCGCTCGACCACAGCCGCCAGCCGGACGGCGGCTACCGCCTCGCCGACGGCCGCCCGGAAGCCGGCTGGCCCACCGCCGTCGCGCTCTACACGAGGCTCGCCCTCGGTGCCGCGCCGGAAGCGATGAAGCCGACGGTCGAACGCGTGCTGTCGATCGAGAGCCGCGTGATGGCGCGCGACCCGGAAACGGTGGACATGGAGAACGACATCGACCTGTCGCTCCTCGGCTGGCCGTGGGCCGCGGCGAACTTCGGGTGGGTGGAGCCGACCGCGTGGGCGTGCCTCGCGCTCCGCGCCGCCGGCCTGGAGAACCACCCGCGCGTTCAACAGGGCGTGAAGCTGCTCCTCGACCGCGCGTTCGACACCGGCGGCGCGAACTACGGCAACCGCGTCGTGCTGGGCACCGCGACCGAGCCGATCCCCGGCCCGAGCGCGGCGCTCCTGCTGGCGGTGCAGGGGACCGCCGAGCACCCGCGCATCGACGCGTCCGTCGGCTACCTGCGGATGAACGCGGCGAAGGCGACCGACCTCGAACACCTCGCGTGGGCGCGGATCGCGCTGGGCGTTCACGACTCCGACACCGCCACCCGCGACCTCTTCCCCGAACTCGACAAGAAGATTCTCGCCGCTGCCGCGGACGCGAACACATCGCCCCACCGCCTGGCGCTCGCGGCGCTGGCGGTCGCGGAGAACAACGCGTTCCGCCTCCGCTACGGGGCGCACGCGTCGTCGTCCGAACACCCCGTCGCTCACGCTCCGGGTTCGCCCGGCCTGTTCGCGAAGATCGCGTCGAAGTTCCGCGGGGCGATGGTCGCGGGCATCTCGAAGCTCAAGCCGCTGCCGGTCACGTCGGCGGTCCACATCGCCCGCGCGGCGAGCTACGACGAACCGCTCGCGGACATCCTCGCGGCGCAGTTCGCGCACTTCCGCCCGGCGCTGTCGCTCGCGGGGAAGCGCGTCGTCATCAAACCGAACCTGGTCGAGTACCGGCCGGACCGCGTCATCAACACCGACCCGCGCGTGGTCGATGCCGTCATCGCGCTGTGCAAGCAGGAAGGGGCCGCCGAGATCATCGTGGCCGAAGGGCCGGGGCACTGGCGGAACGTCCACTTCCTCGTTCGCGAGAGCGGCCTGGGCGCGGTGCTCGACAAGCACGGCGTCCGGTTCGTGGACATCAACCACGACGAACCGGTGAAGGTGCTGAACCTCGGCCGCCTCACGCGACTCGATCACCTGTACATGTCGCGCACGGTGCTGAACGCCGACGTACTGATTTCACTCCCGAAGCTGAAAACGCACCACTGGGCCGGGGTGACGCTGTCGCTGAAGAACCTGTTCGGCACGCTGCCGGGCATCTGCTACGGGTGGCCGAAGAACGAGTTGCACTGGCGCGGCATCCCGCACAGCATTGTGGACATCAGTTGCACGCGTCCGGCGAACCTGTCGATCATCGACGGCATCACCGGTATGGAGGGCGACGGCCCGCTGCACGGCACCGCCAAGCACCTCGGCGCGCTGGTCATGGGCCTCGACCCGGTGGCGGTGGACGCGACCGGCGCGCGGCTGATGGGCATCCCGCCGGAGCGCGTCCCGACGCTGGTGTTCGCGGCGGCGAAGCGCGTCGGCCGGCTCGCGGAGGCGGAGATTCCGCAGTTGGGTGAAGCGATCGCGGCGCTGGCGCAGACGTTCGAGATGCCGCCGCTGATCGAGCGCGAACTGCTCCCGTTGCCGAAGCAGGCGGCGAGTTAGAAGATGTTGGCGTTGGTTTTGACCTCCCCCCTGGAGGGGGAGGTCGCCGCGCACCTTCAGTGACTTCCTTGGAACTGCGTCACTCCCGCCGACTCGCTCTGCGAAGCGGGAGGGGCTTGAAACCTCACTTCTATCCTGTCGCTTCACACCCCACCCCGGCTCGCAAAGTCTCGCCGACCTACCCCTCCAGGGGGGAGGTCAAAACCAACGCCACTGTATCTTCCTCTCAATGAGCCCGAAACCGTGACGCGCGACTGCTCTCCGGCGGCGGAATACTCGTCGGCACCCTCCCGGAGAGCCGCCATGCGCGCCGCGGTCGCACTTCCGCTTCTGCTCCTGTTCGCCACACCTCCGCTCCGCGCCGCGGAGCCGAAGGCCCACCGCGACATCGCGTACACCGACGAGAGCTACCTGAAGGCCGAGAAGCTGTCGCTGGGCGCGATCAAGGGTTGCATCCCGGTGGACGGCGACACCTACGACGTGCCGCTTCAGATCGAAACCGTGGAGCAGAAGCGGGCGGACGCGTACCGGAAGAAGTTCGGCGACGAGGAGAGCCAGAAGGCGCTGTCGCCGGTGACGCACGCGGCGAAGGGGAAGCACGTCCCGCCGTTCCTGATCCTGCACGTTTCCGACCATCCGGAAGTGAAGATGCAGTCGGAGAAGCTCGCGAAGGCGCTCGCGGATGTGGGTGTGTCGGCGAAGGCGTACCCCGCCGCGGGGAAGACGCACCTGACGATCAACTCCGAGTTGGGCGCGCCCGACGACAAGCCGACGCAAGAGATGTTCGAGTTCATTCAAGCGCTGCTGAAGACGTGACGGTCGTCGCCCAGATCAGCTTCGCACCCGGCGCGCCCATGCGGATCGTCGCGACCAGATCGGGCAGCGCCTTCGCGGACTCGTCCTCGGTGTAGCCCCAACCGTGCAGCCCGTTGTTGAAGTGGACCGCATCGAACTTCGCCTGACCCAGCACCAGTTTCACCTCATCGAGTAGCGCCGGGTCGCCGAGGCTCTTCGACGTGGTGAGGCGGGCGACGACGGCCTTGCCATTTATACTTCACGCGGCCAGGAGGGAGACATCGTCGAACTCCTGGAAGTTGAGCGCCATAAGCGAGGCCAACGGGTCGGCGTAGGTGGTGCCGAGTTGGCTCAGGGTGTCCTCGATGGCGGCCTTGAAGGCGGCGAAGTTGGGGTGGTACGGGCCGTACACGCTCTTCCGCTTGAGGAACCGCCACAGGCGCTCGATCCGGTTCAGGTTGGGCGAGTAGCTGGGCCGGTACAGTAGGGCGATGGACAACTCCGCCGCCCGCGCCTGCACCACCTTGTTCCGCTGATACCGCGCGTTGCCCCGCACCACCGTCACCGGACCGGACCGGCCCGCCCCGCCGCCGCGATCTTCCGCAGCAGTTCGCACATGGTGTCGGTGTTCACCACCGTCGTGTTGGTGACCGACACGCCCGCCCGGCTGACCGCGTCCCACGCGCC
>JAYUBA010000831.1:0-5332 GCA_043741075.1 Frigoriglobus sp. | reverse complement strand
CGAACGCCGGCCCCAACCCGGCAATTTCCTGGTCCGTCATCGGATTCCCTCCGAGGGACCATCTTATTCACCGGCGGAGAACCCGCGCTGTAGTGCTATGAGGTGTGCGGGCGATGCCGTTGGATCAAGTGCGTGTGTGATGCGTGCGGTGGCTTTGCCCATAAACGTCAGAATGGCAGGCGATTCAAAGGCTTTTCGGCCCTGTTTCGTCCGAAATCAGGGGTTTATATCCAAAGCCGCGTGCGGTTGCAATTTCCACGGGTGAGGCTCGCGAACGACCGCTTTGGTGACCTTCTTGCGCTTGCTCGCCCTTCTCCCGTCCCTTACACTCAACTCACCTGCCCCACGCGCTCCCACCACAGGGGGCTTACGCCCCCCGCTCAGAGATTCCACATGCCCCGGTTCTCGTACCTGCTCGCCGCGGCCGTCGCGGTCGGTTCGCCGACGGCGTCGCTCGCGGGCGATGTGCCGTCCTTTAACACCGACGTGATGCCGCTGCTCACCAAGGCCGGGTGCAATCAGGGCGCGTGTCACGGTAAGGGCAACGGCCAGAACGGCTTCCGGCTGACGCTGCGCGGGTTCGCCCCGGACCAGGACTACAAGTGGATCACCCGCGAGTTCAGCGGCCGGCGGCTCGACCGCACCAAGCCGGAAGAGAGCCTGCTGCTCCGCAAGGCGACCGGGCAGACGCCGCACGAAGGCGGGCGGCTGTTCTCCACCGCCAGCCGCGAATACAAGCTCCTCCTCGACTGGGTCACCGCCGGTTACCCCGGCCCGAACAAGGGCGAGGTGAAGGTCAGCAAGCTGGAGCTCACGCCGAGTTCGCAAGTGCTGAAGCCGGGCGAAGATGTGCAACTCGTCGCGACCGCCACGTTCACCGACGGCACCAAGCGCGACGTGACGTGGCTCACCAAGTTCGACTCCAACGACCCCGCGTACCTCACCATCACGCCCGGTGGCAAGGCGAAGGCGGTCCGCAACGGGGCGAGCGCCGTGCGGGCGATGTACCTCACCGAAGTCGCGGTCACGGTGTTCGCCATGCCGTTCGACCGGCCCGTCGATGAGAAGCGGTTCACCGCCGCGAACAACGTCGTCGATACGCACGTCTTCGCCAAGCTGAAGGAACTCCGCATTGAACCGTCGGACGGCTGCACCGACGACGAGTTCATCCGGCGGGTGTTCCTCGACGCGTGCGGCATCCTCCCCGCCGCGGCCGAAGTCACCGCGTTCGTCGCCGATAAGGACGCCAAGAAGCGCGAGAAGCTGGTCGATGCGGTGTTGGCGCGATCGGAGTGTACCGACTACTGGGCGCTGCAACTCAGCGACCTGTTCCAGAACCGCAAGGAACGCGACCACGATGTGCGCGGGGTGAAGGGCGTGCGGCAGTTCCACGACTGGCTGCGGAAGCAGGTGGAAGCCAACCGGCCGTGGGACGCGCTCGCCCGCGACGTGCTCACCGCGACCGGCTCGAACACCGACAACCCCGCCGTCGGGTATTACATCGTCACGGTGGGTGAGCAGCGGCACGGCGAGAACTCCGAAGCCGCGGAGTCGATCGCGCAGGCGTTCCTCGGCACGCGCATCGGCTGTGCAAAGTGTCACAACCATCCGCTCGAACGCTACACGCAGGACGACTTCTACCACTTCGCCGCGTACTTCAGCCGCGTGAAGCTGGACCGCAAAGAGGCGAAGATGGGGGCCACGACGTTGAGCGTCAGCCACCCGGACCAGAACCAGAACAAGAACCCGGTGGGCGTGAGCCAGCCGCGCACCGGCATGTTCATGAAGGCCCAACCGCTAGACCGCACGAACGGCGAGGTGAAGCCCGGCGACGACCCGCGGGTGATGCTGGCGAAGTGGATCACCGACCCGGCGAACGAACACTTCGCGGGGGCGATGGTGAACCGCGTGTGGAAGCACTACATGAGCGTCGGACTGGTCGAACCGGTGGACGACCTCCGCGCCACCAACCCGCCGACGAACCCGGCGCTGTGGACGGCACTCAACGCGCATTTCGTGGCAAAGAAGTTTGACTTGCGCGAAATGATGCGCATGATTCTCACGTCGCGCGCCTACCAACTTTCGAGCGCGACGCGGCCGGGCAACGAGGCCGACGCCCGCTTCTACTCGCACTACTACGCCCGCCGCTTGCCGGCCGAAGTGCTGCTCGACGCGATCTGCGACGCGACCGGCGTGCCCGAACGGTTCGACGGCTACCCGGTCGGCGTGCGGGCGGTGCAGGTGCCCGACCCCGGCTCGGCGTCCTACTTCCTGAAGGCGTTCGGCCGCAGCGACCGCGTGACCGCGTGCGCGTGCGAGCGGGTTGGCGACGTGACGCTACCGAACGTGCTGCACCTGATCGGCGGCGACACGATCACGAACAAGGTGAACGCCGGCAGCGGGTGGCTGACGAAGCATCTGAAGGACGAGCCGGACGACGCGAAGCTGCTGGAGGAGTTGTTCCTGCGGGTCTACGCCCGACCGCCGACGGTCGCGGAGAAGGCGAAGGTGTTGGCGTTGCGGGCGGACAAGGACACAAATCGCGACGACCTCTTCCGCGACGTGTTCTGGGCGCTGCTGAACAGCAAGGAGTTCCTGTTCAATCGGTGAAGCTCGTTCTTGACCCCGAAGGGGTCGGACAGGCGTAGCCCAGGGCAACGCCCTGGGTTCGCGATGCGGAGTGAATGCAGCCTGAAGGGCTGCGACAGGCAATGTCCCAGGCTTTCAGCCTGGAAGACAATACCCGTCCCAACCTGGGGCGTTGCCCCAGGCTATGCTGTCCCAGCCCTTCGGGCTGAAAACATCCCGCTTCACGCAACCTCACCCGCGTTCATTCCGCGTCGAGCGGCTCCCGCTTCTCGAACTCGCCCTGCGGGTATCGCTTGAACGCCGGGTCGTCGATGGAACCGAACGTATCTTCGAAGAAGCCCGGCGGCCAGCCGAGTTCTTCCGGCGTCTTCGGCGCAGGCGTGGCGTCGTTCGCGGTTGGTTCCGTTACGGGATCGTCTGACGGTGTCATGGAATCTCCCAGTCTTCCAACTTCAGCCCGGCGACGCGGCTGAACTCGTTGGTGTTGTGCGTCACGAGCGTCAGGTCGTGGGCGCGCGCGATGGCGGCAATCATCGTGTCGTAAGGGCCGATCGGCTTTCCGGCCGCCATAAGCGCGTGTCGGATCTCGCCGAACAGCCGGGCCGCCACGTCGTCGAACGGCAGACTGACGAACTGCGCCGCGAACGCGTCAACTTTCGCGTGTTCCTTCGGCGCATTTCCGCTCACTTCCGCGCCGTACCGCAACTCGGCCAACACCACTGCACAGAGCCTGATGTCGGCCGGTGGATGCGTGGCAAGGCGCGCCGGCACGAGGTGATTGCCCCTCGACCGCATACAGTTGACGCAAGTGTTGGTGTCGAGAAGGTACTTCAATCGAGTGACTCTCTCTTCTCGAATTCGCCTTGCGGGTAGCGCTTGAACGCGGGATCGTCGATCGAGCCGATGACGTTCTCGAAGAAGCCCGGCGGCCAGCCCAACTCTTCGGGCGTCTTCGCCACGGGCGAGTCGCCGCTGGCGGGCGGCTTCGGCACGAACACCACCGTCACCTCGAACTCGCCCGCCCGGCCGGCCGGCACGCTCAGGTGCAGCACGCCGTCCGGACCAGAGGTCGCGGTCATTCGGATCACACTCATGGCTCGCTCCGCACGCGGGGGATGGCTCGATTGTACCCGCCCGCCGCGACGAACGCGGGCCGATCCTGACGGCGCGCGGCGCGAACGTCCGGCGAATTCCGCACACCGCCGGTTGCGACCGTCCGCCCGGGCGGGTACCATCCCCCCAAACGGTCGGCCGGAACCCGGTCCGCGCAACCGCTCCACCACATTCTGGAGTTCGGCTTATGGATGCTCTTGGTCTGCTGTGCCCGCTCATCTACTTCGCCCTCCTGGCCGTCGCGGCCGTGGGGGGGTGGAAGGTGTTCGAGAAGGCCGGACAACCGGGCTGGGCCGCGCTCGTGCCGTTCTACAACTTGTACGTCTTCGTCGTCGAAATCGCGAAGAAGGACATGGTGTGGTTCCTGCTGTCGCTGTTCGTCCCGTTCGCGGTCATCATCCCGTGCATGGACGTGGCCGAGAAGTTCGGCAAGGAGCGGGTCTACGGGCTGGGGCTGGCGTTCCTGGGGTTCATCTTCTTCCCGATGCTGGGTTTCGGCGACGCCCAGTACCAGGGCGGCGGGAAGAAGTCGAAGGGCGAGGAGAGCTGGTGACCGCCGGCCCCGCCCCCGCGGGCGAATTCCCCCGGCGAGTTGTCGGCGACTCGGCGGGGGCGTATCATCTCACCTCAACACCGTCACCCCCCACCCGAACAAGGAATCGCCCCTCATGGACAAACTAGCCGTCATCGTCGCGATCCTCTTCTACCTCGCGCTCATCGTCCTGATGATCGCCGCGCAGTGGAAGATCTTCGAGAAGGCCGGCCAACCGGGCTGGGCCGCCATCGTGCCGTTCTACAACACGTACGTGTTGATCGTCGAGGTGTGCAAGCAACCGCCCATCTGGTTCTGGCTCACCTTAGTTCCGTGTGCCAACATCGTCGCGCTCCTCTTCATCGTGTTCGTACTCCCGTTCAAGCTGGCCGAGAAGTTCGGTAAGGACACCGGGTTCGCCGTCGGGCTGCTGCTCCTCGGCATCGTCTTCTATCCGATCCTGGCGTTCGGCGACGCGCAGTACGTGGACCGCGGGCGCAAGCGCAAGCGGTATGCGGACGATTACGACGACGAGGACGATGACGACGACCGGCCGCAGAAGAAGAAGCGGGACAACAACTGGTAACGGCCCTCGCCCGCTCCGCCCGGCCCAAGGGGTTCTGCCCGCGTGGACGACCTGACCTGGTATCTGGCCGTGTGGGCCACCATCACCGTGCCCGGCGTGCTGCTCGGCTGGCTCGGGGTGTTCCCCAAGGCCGGCCGGCCGCGGTGGGCCGTCCTCGTCCCGTTCTACAACACCTACGTCCTCGTCGTCGGCGTCGCCCGGCTCAGCGTACTGTGGTACGTGCTGGTGTGGGTGCCCGTCGTGCAGGTGGTCGCCGCCATTCTGGTGAACGTCGAGGTCGCCAAGCGGTTCGGCAAGTCCGAGGCGTTCGGCCTCGGCCTCGCCCTCCTCGGCTTCATCTTCTACCCCATCCTCGGCTTCGGCCCCGATCAGTACCAAGAAGGCGAAGGCGCGCCCGTCGATCCGGGGTGATGTGGGATTCACCCCGTCGCTTCACACCATCGCCACCCACCCCATCGCTGACGCTCCGGGTTCGCCGTACCCCTGGCGAACCCGGAGCGTCAGCGACGGGG
>JAYUBA010000830.1:0-1549 GCA_043741075.1 Frigoriglobus sp. | reverse complement strand
GCCGGTCCGCCCGGCGCCCGCGAAGCCGCCAGCGGCACCCGACCTTTTTAGAGGTTCTCATGTCCCGCCGCCTCGCCGTCCCGCTCGCGTTCCTCGGTCTCGCCGCCGTCTTCGCCCTGACCGCGCACACGCAACCGCCGCCCGCCGGGCCGGGCGCGAAACCGCTCACCGGCAACGCCCGCGACCACGGCGCGAAGGGCGACGGCACCGCCGACGACTGGCAGGCGGTGCAGAACGCCGTCGATGCCGGCACCGGCACCGCACGCCTGCCGAAAGGCACCTACCGCATCTCCAAGCCGGTCGTGATCGACCTCGCGAAGACCGGCCCTGTCGCCATCAAGGGCGAAGGCGGGGCGCGGGTCGTGATGGCCGGCGACGGGCCGGCGTTCAAGTTCGTCGGCTCGCACGCCGGCACCGCCGACCCGAAGACGGTCAAGCCCGCCGTGTGGAACGAACGGATGCCGACGGTCGAGGGCATCGAGATCGTCGGTGACCACGCGAACGCCGACGGCATCGAAGCCAGCGGCACGATGCAGCTCACGATTTCGCGCGTGCTCATCCGCAAGTGCCGGCACGGCGTCCACCTCACCGGCCGCAACCGCAACGTCATCATCTCCGACAGCCACCTCTACGAGAACCGCGGCATCGGCGTGTTCCTCGACGCGGTGAACCTGCACCAGATCAACGTCACCGGCTGCCACGTGAGCTACTGCGACGGTGGCGGGATCGTGTGCCGCGCGGGCGAAGTGCGGAACCTCCAGATCACCGGGTGCGACATCGAGAGCAACCACGGCGCGACCGGTCCGCCGACCGCGAACGTCCTCATCGACAGCACCGGCGGCTCGCACGCGGAGGTCGCGATCACCGGCTGCACGGTCCAGCACAACCACGTCGCGCCCGGCTCCGCCAACATCCGCATCAAAGGGCCGAGCGCGAAGAAGGCGAAGGACATTGACGAGTTGCGCGACGGGCACGTCACCATCACCGGCAACATCCTCAGCGACGTGAAGGTGAACGTCCACCTCGATCACGCCCGCGGCGTCGTGATGACCGGCAACACCTGCTGGACCGCCTACGAGCACAACTTGCTCGTCGAACACAGCACCGCCGTCACTATTGGGGCGAACAACTTCGACCGCAACCCGCGGTACGCGGCCGAGGAGAAGCCGGACACGACCAACGCGATCCTCTTCCGCGACTGCACCGACTGCACGCTCACCGGCTTCACCATTTCCCGCGTGCGGGCCGCGCCGGCCGGCGTCTCGCTCGAACGCTGCGACCGGTTCAACGTCGGGAACCTGACGATATTGGACTGCGACGGTGTCGGGTTGCTCCTGACGGACGTGACCCGTTCGCGGATCGGCGGGTGCCTGATCCGCGACGACCGGGCGGGCGCGTCGTCGCTGTCGGTGAAGGCGACCGGCGGGCGCGGGAACGCGATCGCGGACAACCACCTCGGCCGCCCGCCCGACATCGCGAAGGGCGTCGGGCTGGTGGAGCGGAACTACGACGGGAAGTAATCTGTCTTTGACCTCCCCCCTTGAGGGGG
>JAYUBA010000829.1:0-5335 GCA_043741075.1 Frigoriglobus sp. | reverse complement strand
CTCCGGTACCACCAGAGGCGCAACACTCAGGCCGCCAAGTCCCACAAGAAACAGCGGCATAAATGCGTCATCTGAACCCGCGCTGTACTGTTAACCCGGCCCCGGTGGTGAAAATCGTGGAGTTGCCCGAACTGCCCGAGGCGGGCGACATTGTGGACTGGATCAACGCCCAGGGCGACGGGGCGAAGTCCGAGGCGATGCGCGCGGAGTTGGAAGCCCTGGCCGCCGCGGTGGAGACGGAACCGAGTGTCACCGCCTCGACCGTGCCCCAGTTCCGCCCGTTCCCGGTCGAGTTGCTCCCGCAACCCGTGCGCGGCTTCGTCAGCGCGGGGGGAAAGGCCATCGGCTGCGACCCCTCGTACCTGGCGCTCCCGCTGCTGGTGATGCTGGCGTCCGTGATCGGGAACACCCGGCGGCTTGAGTTAAAGCGGGGCTGGTCCGTGCCGGCGCTACTGTGGGGCGCCATCGTGGGCGAGAGCGGTACGGCCAAGACCCCGGCGTTCAAGCTGGTGATGCAACCCATCCGAGAGCGGCAGCGGAAAGCCCTGGAGCGCTTCGCGGTGGCGGAACAGGAGTACGAAGCCGCACTCGCGCGGTGGGAGAAGGAAATGGCCGCGTGGAAGCGCTCCAGGAATGCCGAGGACGAGCCACCCACGAAGCCGATTGCGCCCACGGCCGAGCGGTTCGTCGTGAGTGACACCACCGTCGAGGCGCTCGCCCCGATCCTGCAAGCGAACCCGCGCGGCCTGCTCCTCGCCCGCGACGAACTGTCTGGGTGGATCAGCTCGTTCGACCGCTATGTGGGCAAGGGCAAGGCCGGCGCGGACTCGGCGAACTGGCTCTCGATGTTCAACGCTGAAGACATTACCGTGGACCGGAAGACCGGCGTCCCGAAGATTATCCACGTCCCGGACGCGGCGGTGTGCGTGACCGGGGGCATTCAGCCCGGCATCTTGCGGCGGGCGCTCAGCGCCGAGCACCGGGAATCGGGCCTCGCGGCCCGGATCCTGTTGTCTTACCCGCCCCGGAAGGCGAAGCGCTGGAGGGAAGACGAAATCAACCCGAATGCGGAGGCGGAACTCGCGCGGCTCGTCGATCGGCTGTACGAGTTGCAACCGGCCAAAGGCGCCGACGGGGAGCCGCGCCCCGTGCTGGTGCGCATGTCCCCGGACGCGAAGAATGCCTGGACCGCCTACTACAACGCGCACGCCGACGAGCAGGCCGACCTGTGGGGCGACCTGTCCGCCGCGTGGTCGAAATTGGAGGAGTACGCGGCCCGGCTCGCACTTGTCGTCCACTTCGTGCGGTGGGGTGCGAACGACCCGGCAGTGAGCGACGCGAGTATCGTAGACGCCGACAGCATGGCCGCGGGTATCGCCCTGGCGACGTGGTTCAAGGGCGAGGCCCGGCGGGTGTACGCCATGCTCGAAGAGTCCGACCTGGACCGGGAGACGCGCCGACTCGTCGATTGGATCGAGCGGGAAAGGCGTCCGGTGAAGGCCCGCGAGGTCCAACAGGGTTGCCGCTGGCTCAAGGAACCAAGCGCGGCGGAAGCGGCCCTCGAAGCGCTGGTCAAGGCCGGGCGCGGAACGTGGCAGGATGTCCCGTCGGGCGCGAAAGGCGGTCGGCCGACCCGCGCGTTCGTGCTGCTTACGCCGTCTCCAGTCTACGAAACCCCGACAACGCACGTTGCAGAAGAGGGTTCCGTTGACGTAGACACTGTAGACGCTCCCAAAACAGAAGTCGAAAGCGATCCCGAACTGTTCCCCTTCGGCTTCAACAACCCTGACGACCCGGACGGTATTCGGCTATTTCCCGAGTACCGCGGCTTACCGGACTGAACCCCAGAAAGGAACCTGACCATGGCTTCCATCGTAGACGACCCGAACGGTCGGCGGCGCATCCAGTTCGTGGCCCCGGACGAGAAGCGGAAGGCGCTCCGCCTGGGGAAGATCGACCGCCGCGCCGCGGAGAGCATCTGCCGGCACGTCGAGGCGCTGCTCGCGGCGAAGATCGGCGGGCAACCGCTCCCCCGCGACACGGCCGGCTGGCTCACCGAGATCGGAGCGAAGCTGAAGGCGAAGATCGCCGCCGTGGGGCTGATCGACGCGGAGAAGACGCTCACCGTGAAGCAGTACCTCACCGACTGGTCGGCGCGGAAGAAGGCCGCCGGCCACGCCGTCCAGTCCCTCATCGCGTGGGGGCAGACCGTGAAGGAGATGAACGAACTGGCCGGGGACCGGTCGCTCGCGACTCTCACCCACGCGGACGGCGAGGCGTACCGCGGCGCGATGCAGGCCCGCGGCCTGCGCGCGACGACGGTTCACAAGCGGCTCACCCACGCGCGGCAGTTCCTCGAAGACGCGGTGCGGTTCGGCCACCTCGCGGTGAACCCGTGGCGGTACGTCCGCCAGCAGGCCGGCGACCCGTCGGAGCGCCGCGCGTACGTCACCGTCGCGAACATCGCGCGGACCATCGACCACTGCCCGAACGTCTGGTGGAAGTTGCTCGTCGCGCTGGCCCGCTTCGGCGGGCTGCGGATCCCGTCGGAGGCGTTCTCCCTGACGTGGGGCGATGTCGATTGGGAGCGCGGGCGGTTGAGCATCCCCTCGCCGAAGACCCGGCACCAGGGGAAGCCGCACCGCATCATCCCCCTGTTCCCGCTCCTGCGCCCGCACCTCGCCGCCGCGTTCGAGCACGCGGCGGAGGGGAGCGAGTACGTCTTCCCCGACGAGTACCGGAAGCGGGCAACCGGCCCGTCGGGGTGGCGGAACGCGAACCTGCGGACGCAGTTCGAGCGGATCATCCGCCGCGCCGGGGTGGACCCGTGGACGCGGCTATGGCACTCGCTCCGCGCGTCGTGCGAGTCCGACCTGGCCGGGACGTTCCCGCTCGCGACGGTCACAAAATGGATGGGGAACACGCCGTCGATCGCGCTGCGGCACTACGTCGATCCGACCGAGACGGCATTTGACCGGGCGGCGCAGTGGACGCCGCCATCGGGGGGCGGCGCAGAAAGCGCCGCACCGGCGGCGCAAAATGCGGCGCAGCAGGTACGCGCGGGGAACCGCACGGAGAAGAAGGCGGACGATGGAAACGCCGACGGGGAAGCGGTTTACGCTTCCCCGTGCGGCTCGTTGCGAGATACTGCAAACCTGTTCAGTGGAGCGGAGGAGAGTCGAACTCCCGACCTCTTCGTTGCGAACGAAGCGCTCTACCAGCTGAGCTACCGCCCCTCGCGACCGCGCCCGGCACCCGGTCCCGGTGAGGGACACGCGGGCGGACCGTTCGGTTCGCCCCCGGACTCACACATGATAAAGCGCGGACACGGACCGGCAAGGGGAAGTTTCGGCACCGCCGGCGGTCACGGGGCCGGAACGCGGGCGCGGGCACCGATCGCCTCCACCGCGGCCAGGGCGCGCGTCCGCACCGCCGCGTCGTCGGCCGCCTGCGCGCGGGACTGGAGCCAGACCAGCACCCCGGCCCCGCCCACCTTCTCCAGGACCGACAGCGCGGTCAGTTTCGTCGCCTGGTCGGTCGCCCGGTTGAACAGCGCGATCGCGGCCTGTTCCGCCGGCACCCCGCCGATCTCCTCCAGCGCGGCCTTCGCCTTGTTCGTCTCCACCGTGCCGGGGCGCCCGATCAGCGACTGCACCGCGCGGGCGCACTCCGCGTCCTTCCACTGCGGCAGCAGGTGCAGCGCCATCTTCCGCTCGTCCTCCGTCGGCGAGCGCACGGCCCCCAGACACACCGCCCGCGCCCCGTCCGGGTCCCACCGGGCGTACGCCGCCATCGCCAGCACCTTGACGCGGGAGTCGGTGTGGTCGCACAGGCCCTTCAGTTCGGCCGTCAGTTCGGGCCGGTCCTTCGCGTCCTCCGACAGGAGCGGGTCGGTCTTCGCCAGCACTTCGAGCAGACCGCCGAGCGCGTCGTACGCCTGCCGCTCGCGGTAGACGCGGAGTTGCGTCAACTTCGACTGCGTGGCCACGTCCGGCGGCGCGACGGGCGGTGGCGCGGTCTTGCCCACGAGCGTGCGGGCGTGGGCGTGAAGCGCCGGCGCAACCGCAGCCAGCCCGGCGATGACGGCCCCGGTCGCGACGAACCGCAGCGGCCGGAACTTCGCGTACTTGGACTGGCCGAGGTAGTACAGGGTGAGCGGCGGGACCGCGCACGTCAGGCCGCGCTTCGGGTCGCGCAGGTGCGTCAGGCGCACGATCCACGCGTACCCGCAGGCGATCTGAACCGCACCCACCGCGAGCGCCGGCCAGCGGTAGTCGGGGTCGCTGAACGCGGCGAGCGCGACCAGGGCCACGCCGAGACCGGTGAGCAGCATCCACGCGGCGGTGGACGGCCGCAGGTCGCGCCGCGGCGCCGGGGGCGGCTTCATCCGGCTGGTGAGCGCGGCCGTTAGCGCGACGGCGATGTCGGCCTGCGTTTGCAACTGCACCGGCTCGCCGTAGCCGCGGCCCGCGGGTCGTGCGCTTTGCGGAACGGGCGCGGACGCCTGTGCGAAGCGCCCGCCCCGCGGCGCGGGTGCCGGCACCGGAAGCGGCCGACCGCGCGGCGGCGGGGCGACCGTAGCGACCGTACCGGCGTCGGGCTGGGCGTGCGCGCTCGCCGCGCGCGCGGCGGGAACCGGCCGCGGCGCGCGCGGAGCGGGCTTCGCCGGTTCGGGGGCCGCGAGTTCGGGTAACTGAATGTCGAACGCGGTCGGCGCGAGTCCTTCGGGCACCGGTACGGGCACGACCGCGATCGGTTCGGGCACCGCGCCCGCGGGCGGGTGAAGCGGTTCGCCCGATTCGGTCAGCCAGAGCGACGGGTCGGCGGGAATCGGGTGCGGTTTGACGCACGCCTTACACACGCTGGACTGGCCCGCGCGGCGCTCGTGGGCGACGATCAGCGCGGCGCAGTGCGGGCAGCGGTACCGAATCATCGGCGACTCCGGGCGGCGGTCGAGCGAGTGTTTTCATCGGTCGGGCGAGCTTTCGTCCGTGACCCATCCTAGCTTACGCCCCGCCCCGAAGTGCCACAACCTCAACGGAAATTCGCCCCAGCTTCGCCAGCCTCGCGCGGTCGGGGATCGCGCCGAACCGTAACCATCTTCTGGGCTTTGACCTCCCCCCTTGAGGGGGAGGTCGCCGCGTCGCGTTGGACGCGGGGGGGGGGTAGGCCCGCGGACGGGGTGACGTTCCCCCCCACCGAACGGGTCTTTGACTCTCACCCACACCTTGCCAGGGTAGGCCCGCGGACGGGGTGACGTTCCACCCCCCACCCGGCGGCGAAGCGCCGCCGACCTCCCCCTCATAGGGGGAGGACAAGAACAAAGACGGGCACC
>JAYUBA010000828.1:0-5335 GCA_043741075.1 Frigoriglobus sp. | reverse complement strand
AATTAGGTGTGTTTCGTCGTAAGTCCTTATTCTTGGACCCAGAATCGCCGCAAGTCCTTATTCCTGGGGTTCCCGCCCCTAATTCGTAACAAAGCCCTGTTCGAGGCCGAGAGTTCCCCCTCTCTCGACACCGCGTCCGAACGGAGTTGACGCGGCGAGGATCGGTCAAACCTCCAGAATTCGCTTACAGATTGGCCGATTGCTTGAGCTTCGGTGATCGTGGTTCCTTTGTCAGTAATACGGAATCGGGTTGATCTCTGTCTGTAGCCGGGGTCTGTGACCCCGGAGCACCGGCCTCACAGAGGCCGGCTACAGAAACCAATCAACGCGAGTCGGTATCACTCTTCATCCGAATGCGATGCCCCGTCTCGCGTGCCGGTGTCGCTGTGGTGGCACTTCGCGCAGGTGAGGAACGGCTGGAAGAACACCACCACACCGCGAATCGCCAGCCCGATACGGGGAGCCAGAAATACTCATTTGCGCGCGCGCCGCGGGCGGGAATGTCGTCTGAACTGGCGGAGGACTCATGCGCGAGACCGACACCGCCCTGGTCGTGCGGGCACGGGACGGAGACCGTGCCGCATTCGAGGAGTTGGTAGGCCGGACATCCCGGCTGGTGTTCGCGCGCCTGTACCTCGACTCCGGACGGGCCGATCGGGTCGAGGATCTGTTACAGGAGACGTTCCTGCTCGCGTTCCGCGCGCTCCGCCGGCTCGAAGACGCGGCCGGGTTCCGCACCTGGCTCCTGACCATCGCCCACAACGTCCTCATCGACGACGCCCGCCGCACCGCCCGACACAAGCGCACCGCCCCGTCCGCCGAGATGAACCTGGCGCGATTGCCGTCGCCCGAGCCGCCCCCGGATAAGAGCGCCGAGCTGACGGAACTGCGGCAGCGGGTACTCGGCGTGCTGCGGACGCTGCCGCCGGAGTACCGGTTGCCGCTCACGCTCCGGTACATCGCCGGGGCCGACTACGACAGCATCGGCGAGCAACTCGGGCTTACGAACGGGTCGCTGCGGGGGGTGCTGCACCGCGGCCTGAAATTGCTCCGCGAGCGACTGCCGCCGGACCTCGCCGCGGGGTTCGAAAGGTAAGCAGAGTGGCCGCCTTGGCCGCCTTGGCCGCCTTGGATGAAAAGAGCTTGGAAATCGACGGTTTTGCAAGGCGGCCAGTTGGCCGCCTTGGACACCCAGATTGGCCGCCTTGGCATCATTCTAACATCCGCTGACGTTCCACGTGGAACGGTAGGCCCGAAGTGGTGCCGCCACAGGGCGAGAAACGGAAGGGAACCATGTCCGACCACGCGTGGGTTCAGGAACACGTCGCCGCGTACCTCGCATCTGGCCTCGACGCTCAGGAAGCGGAGCGCCTCGAGGCCCACGCCCGCGACTGCCCCGCGTGCGGCACCGCGCTGGCCGACGCGCGCCGGCTCGACGACTGCCTGAGCGCCCTGTTCGTCGGCGTACACCCCGATTCGGGGCTGGAAGACCGCGCGGTCGCCCGCCTGCGGACCGCGACGCCCCGGCGGCTGGTGTTCAACCCGCGCGCGAAGTGGGCGGTCGCCGCGGCGGCGGTGCTGCTCCTCGGCACCATCGGCGCGGTCGCCGGCTCTGTCGCGTCGGGCGACGGTCTGCGGATGCCGGCTTCTCCGTTGACACGCTCCGCCGACCGCAAGGAAGCAGCGGAGGAAACTCGAAACGAGGCCGAGCGAGCGCAGGAGCATGCGCTGGCCCGAAATCGGGCGGCACTGCGAGGCCTGGATTCAAACCTCGAAGCGGCGCTGCCGGACATCGACCGGCGCGACAAGCATCTCGTCGATTCCAGCTACTCGATGGACAACGTCGGCCAACCGAACTTTGACACGACCGCGAGGCTCCCGATGGGGAAGAAGCCGGATGTTCCTGGCCTGACGTTCCATCGGTTTGACGGTCGATCAGGCGCAACGAAGTCGGAACCCCTCCCGGTTTCGCCACGTCTCCCGTTCGACCCGACTTCGTTGCGCCCCGTCGCATCTTCGCCTCCTCTGTTCGACCCGACCGCCCAACGCCCCTCGATACTGCCCGAGCCGCTGTCCCAGCCCAAACCGAGTGATCCTAAACCGGACCCCGGCAACCCGAACCCGAAGGTTCCGCCCGCCGATCCGAAGAACGAACCACCGAAGAACCCGGACCCGAACCCGGAACCACTGCGGCGGATCATCCTCCGGTCCGGCGACATGGAGTTCGAGATCGAGTCGTTCGACGCCGCCACCGCGACCGTCACCAAACTCGTCCTCGGCATCAAGGGGGCGTTCGTCGCCACGGTCAACAGCGACAAACTGCCCAACGGCAAGGTGAAAGGCTCGATCACCCTCCGCGTCCCGCCGGACCAACTCGACGGGCTGGTACTCGACCTGCGCCGCGAACTCGGCAAGGGCGGCGAACTGAAGGGCGTCAAGCTCGCGAGCCAGGACGTGACGAAGATGTACACCGACCTGGAGAGCCGGCTGCGGGCCGCCCGCACGATGGAGACGCGGCTCCTCCAGATCATCAAGGAGGGCAAGGGCGAGATCAAACAGCTCCTCGAAGCCGAGCGGGAACTCGGCGTCTGGCGCACGAAGGTCGAGGAGAGCGAGGGCGAACTCCGGTACTACTCCAACCTCGCGGCGTTCAGCACCCTGACCGTCGTGCTGAGCGAGAAGGAGATTCGGGCCGCGGCGGCGGTCACCGAGCGCGAGCGGGTGCAGGCCGGGGTCGAGGTCGAGGACGTGGACAAGGCGTACCAGCAGGTGCTCGCCGCGGTCGTGGAGGTGAAGGGGCGGATCACCAAGTCGGAGCTGAAGCAACTGTCGGCCGGGCAGTTCAACGCCACGTTCAACTTCGAGGTCAGCGCCGAGGCGGGCGGGCCGATCCGCGACCGGCTCCGGATGCTCGGCCGCGTCGCCCGGCTCGAGATCGACCGCACCGTGCAGACCGAGGGCGGCACGCTCCCGAGCGACGCGAAGCCGAAGCGCGGCGACACGGCCTTCCTGGTCCAGCTCTACAACCTGGCCAACGTCGCCCCGCGGGAAACGGCCACGCTCCAGGTCGCCGCGACCGACGTGCCGAGCGCCTACCAGGCGCTCCGGGACGCGGTCGCCAAAACGACCGGCCGCGTCCTCGTCGCGCAACTGAACGAGCAGGACCGGCAGAACGTCAGTGCGCAGTTCGAGTTCGAGGCGCGGCGGTCGGACGAGGGCGCGGTGCGGGCGGCCCTGGACGCGGCGGGCGAAGTCCTCTCGCGGCAGGTGGCCCGCACCGCCGAGAGCGACAGCGTGACCGACTCGAAGGTGCTGTACCGGGTGGCGCTGCTGTCCGCGGGCCGGCTCAAGCCGCGGGAGGTGATGACGCTCGCCGTGGAGGTCGCGGACGTGGACGGGTCGGCGACGCTGTTCGCCGCCCAGGTGGCCGAGGCGAAGGGCCGGCAGGTGGACGCGAAGCTCGACCGCGACGCCGGCGGCGGGGCGAAGGCGAAGCTCGTGTTCGAGGTGCCGCTGGCGGCGGCGGCGGGGCTGGTGGAGCGGTTCAAGGCGGCGGGCACGGTGCGCGTGTCGCAGTCGGTCCGCGACCCGCAGGCGACCGACGGGCGGTACGCGACGGCCCGGATCCACGTGACGCTGACGAACGTGGAGGCCATCGTGCCGGACGGCACCGGGCTGTGGCCGAAGGTGCGTCAGGGGCTTTCGATCAGCGCCGCGGTGCTGCTCACGTCGGTGACGTGGGTGGTGTTCGGGCTGTGCGTGGTGCTGCCGTGGGCGGTGATCGGCTTCGGCGGCTACCGCGTGGTACGCCGCATCGTGCAACCGGCACCGGCCGCGCCCGCGGCACCCTCGTCCCCTTCCCCTACCGTACCCCCGCCGGGATCGGTCTGAACCCTGCCGGTCCTCCCGTCGGTGGACGCGGCGAACAGGCCGAAGCCGCTCGGGCCGGAAACCTTCGGCGGTTCCAGCGTCCACTCCTTCCCGACGGACCAATCGACCCAGTCTTCGTAGGCACCGTTCTTCGACTTCCCGCGGAACGCCTCACCGAGGACGGACGGACCGCGATCGCGTTGCTGGAAAAGCTCTGCGAGGACTTCCCCGCGGAACCGGACCACCTGTTGGACTTGAGCGAAGCTTACGCCGACTTCGGGGTTCACCGGCTGACCGAGCCGCGGAAGTCGGCCGGGGACATCGAGCGCTACCTCCGGAACGCCCTGGCGGCGTCCGAGCGACTGACCGCCGCGCACCCGAACGTCCCCGAACACACGTTCTCATATGGGCCGATCCGGATCAAACTGGGCACGTTCCTCCGCCCCGACCACCGGGCCGCGGCGGAAGAGCAGGTGAGGTCGGCCGTGGGCCTTCAGACCGAACTGGTACGGCGGTTCCCCGAGGTCGCCCGGTACCGCGTTTGGCTGGCCGCTTACCAGGGATCACTCGCCGAACTCCACGCGGATGCCGGCCAGTGGCCGGAAGCGATCCGCCTGCTGGACGCGGCGGCGGCGGACCTGGAGAAACGCCTCGCCCAGGAGGCGGGCCGGCGGTTCGCGCGGGCGACTCTCACCCAGACCTACACCCATCTCGCGCGGGTCCGCGAGAAGGCCGGGTTGCCGGACCGTGCGACCGCCGCCCGGCGGCGGGCCGAGACGGTGCGGCCGACCCAGTGAGCCCGTTGGTCGTCACACGAATTGAAGCAATCCCTCAATACATCGGTGGTGACCGGCTTTGCACACCAAATGGTCACTGACCCCAAGAATAAGGTTATGTCAAGTCTGAAGCCCTCGAATAAGGACTTACGTCGCAAATCGGGATTTGGTGTGCAAAGCCCCGCCGTCTTCAAGTCTCGAGATGATACTCCGGTTCGGGGGGCTTTGCCCATAAACGTCAGAATGGCAGGCGATTCAAAGGCTTTTCGGCCCTGTTTCGTCCGAAATCAGGGGTTTATATCCAAAGCCGGTTCGGGGACCAAAGCGTAGAGCGAGATCAGGATGCCCCGCGCTCCGTGGTCCGATCCGTCGACGACCTCGACCGGTTGGCACATGCGGAAGTGGACGCCGGGGACATCCTCCCCGAGTATCCAGGCGTTCTGTGTGGGCGTGTCGATCCACACCCGATCTGCCTTCGTCATCCGTTGCGCCTCTGCCGCTGAACGGCGGAGCTCAGCGACGCGCGGACCACCGATGGTCCGTCCCCGTGAGCGATCTGGGCGCGTTCGCTGCAGCGAGAGGTTCGGCCGCGTGCGCGTCGCGGGTGCGAGGGCGCGCGTCGCGGTGCTCCGCCGTTCGGCCGCGTGTCCGAATCGCCCCGCGTGCCGAGCCGCCCGGTACGGCCGCGC
>JAYUBA010000827.1:0-1550 GCA_043741075.1 Frigoriglobus sp. | reverse complement strand
ACAAAAAAGCACAAAGGGCACAAAAGAAGACAGAAGCAGAGTTCACAGAGAAGAAAAAACTGTTTTGAACACAACTCTTCTCTGCGGTTTCCTTTTGTGCCCTTTGTGCTTTTTTGTGGCCAACCTCTTCGGGAGCTTCGAGCCATGCTCCACCGCCGCGACGCGATGATCCGCCTGGGGCAACTCGGCGCCGGCGCGCTCGCGCTACCGGCCCTGTGCGAAGCGCGCTCGCCGCTTGCGGCTTCGCGTCCCACCACCGCCGATTCGTGCATCTACCTCTTCCTGTGGGGCGGCCCGCCGCAGCACGATACGTTCGACCTGAAGCCGGACGCGCCCGCCGAAGTTCGCGGCGAGTTCACGCCGATCCGCACCAACGTGCCCGGCATCGACATCTGCGAACGGCTCCCGCGACTCGCCCGGCTCGCGGACAAATTCGCGCTTGTGCGGTCGCTGACGCACCCAAGCAACAACCACGAGCCGAGCGTCCAGCACATGCTAACGGGGCGGCCCGGCGCGCCGAACCTCGCGGTGCCGATGAACCAGCGGAAGCGGAGCGACTTCCCCAACATCGGCTCCGTGGTGTCGTCCCATCGCCCGCCGTCGGACCTGCCCGCGGCGGTCACCGTGCCGCGGCCCGTCGGACACAGCGGGGTGACGTACACCGGCACCTACGGCGGGTTCCTGGGGCCGAAGCACGACCCGCTCGAACGCGCCCCCGCCAAGGACACCCGCGAGAGCGCCAACCACGCACTCGACCCGCTCCCGGACGTGCCGGACTCGCGACTCGCCGCCCGCACCGGGTTGCTGAAGCAACTGGAACGCAAAGACGCCGCGCTCCAGCGCGCCGGCGCGGGCGGAGTCGATGAGTACCGCGAGCAGGCGCTGCGGATGGTCGCGAACCCGACCGTGCGGCAGGCGTTCGACCTGAACCGCGAGCCGGACCGCGTCCGCGACCGCTACGGCCGCACCGAGTACGGCGAGAGCTTCCTGTTGGCGCGGCGGCTGGTGGAAGCCGGCGTGTCGCTCGTTACGATTTCGTGGATGTACATCTTCCCGCACGGCCAGGTGGCAAACGTCTGGGACAACCACTCCGGCATCAACATCCTCGGCGCGAAGACCGGCTACGATCTGCTCCGCGGCCCGACGTGCCTGGAACCGCTCGACCGCGGGCTGTCCGCGCTGGTCGAAGACCTGCACGACCGCGGGCTGCTCGCGCGGACGCTGATCGCCGCGGCGGGCGAGTTCGGCCGCACGCCGAAGATCAACAAGGACGCCGGCCGCGACCACTGGGGCGCGTGCCAGAGCGCGCTGTTCGCCGGGGGCGGCATCAAGGGCGGACAGGTGTACGGCAAGAGCGACAAGATGGGGGCGTATCCCAGTGACAACCCGGTGTCGCCGGCGGACTTCATCGCGACGATGTACAGCGCGCTGGGCGTCGATCCCGAAGGCGAAGTGCGCGACCGCGAGAACCGCCCGCACCGCCTGTGTGACGGCAAGCCGGTAACCGCATTGTTCGGATGAGTTGGCGAACCCGGAGCGTCAGCGACGGG
>JAYUBA010000826.1:0-1550 GCA_043741075.1 Frigoriglobus sp. | reverse complement strand
CATAACGAGCTCCGAACTCTCAGATCAGACTAACAGCCCGATGGGTAGGGGACGAGTCAGCACACATTATTGAGCATCTTTCACGCCGCCGTAATAGTTCCCAGTGTTCCGGGATCGGGCCGATCTCGGTTTCCTTGAGCGGGACGCGATCCGCCTCCGCGACCGGCACCGGGCCGTAGGTGAACAGGTGCCGCAGCAGGCTCCGCTTGAGCTGCCGCGCCGACGCGACCACCGCCTCGGCCGCTTCCTTCGCCCGCTGCACCGCCCGCAACACATGCGCGATTGCCCGTTGCTCCGCAAGTGGCGGAAGGAGCAAAGGCGTCGCCTTAATGATACCGTGACCGATCTTGGGCATGTTGCCCGCTGTCCCCTTCGCATTCGACGTGTAATAACGGCGGCAGGGTTCGGACAACAACTGCTGGGCAATGAAGTATGGGTCCGCATCCTCCAAGCGCAGACGCACGCGAACAAGGAGGTCCGGAAAAATTGCGAAGTTCTCTGGTCCCTCGTAGAGCGCGGCGAGGCCCACCATTTCGGCGGTGTTCGCTCGCTCGATGAAGATGTCTCCCGCCTTTAGCCAAAGGTCTGTCACACGGGCGGGATTTGCGACGGTAGGTTTGCTGTTCGCAAGCGAGAAAGTGCGCCGTGTTACTGCCGTGAGAGTTAGCGTCCTGACTCCTTCGCCGTTTGTACTCTCGCGAGCTGAATGGCCGTTCCGAAGCCCTTCGCGCAGCAATGAGTCGAGCTGAACGGCTTGCCACCCATCGGACAAATCGTTTCGGTCTGCATCGGCGTCCGCCATCGGCTTCACTCCTTGAATCCGAGTTTCGCGAGCACCGCGTTCGGCGCCTGATCGGCTTCGGCGTGCGTCATGGCTGCCCCGGTGTGGGCAACGGGCGCATGCGAATGCGGGTCGGTTCGACGACCGAGAAGTGCCCGGCCCAGTCGGTGCGGCTGGCGATGGCCGCGCAAACGTGCGCGGCCAGTTGGGCCGAACTCCCGGCCGGCAAGCGGAACAGCACGATGCCGCACCCGGTCGGCAAACCCGCGAGAAACGCGAGGTCGCCGAAATCCTTGTCGAACGTCAGCAGGATGCGCGCTTCCGCGACCGCACGGGCCAGCACCTGCGGGTCGGTGCTTCCGGGCGCGTCGGTTCGCACCCAGGCGACATCGTGCCCGAGTGCGCGCAGCGCGTCCACCGCGTCCCGCGGGAAGTTCTCGTTCGCCAGGAAGTTCACGCGGCACCCACGGCGGCCGGGAACGGATAGACTTTCTCCTCCCGCACGCGCTCACTGGCGTAGGCCAAGCACGCGAGCAGGTCGTCGCGAGTGAGGCCGGGGTAGTTGCGAAGGATTTCGGATTCCGGCCAGCCTTGCGCCATCAGGCCGAGAAGGAAATCCACGCTCAACCGGGTTCCCTTCACCACCGGCTTGCCGACCAGCACGGCCGGGTCGGTCACGATTCGATCGGTCGGATTCACGGTGTGGCCCTCAGTTTCTAAACCCCAGTTTAGCGAGCACCGCGTTCAGCGCCTTGTCGGCTTCGGCACG
>JAYUBA010000825.1:0-5335 GCA_043741075.1 Frigoriglobus sp. | reverse complement strand
GAACAGCACGCTCACGCGCGGCCGGAACGCCTTCGGCCGCTTCCGCAGGATCGGCCCGCCGCCGTGGCTGAAGAAACCGGTCCACAGCCCGCATATCGCGGCCGGGATCACCGGCACGGTCCCTGTCGTCAGCTTCAAAATGCGCTCGACCCCGCGGCCGAACGGGAGCATCTGCCCGGTGCGCGACAGCGCGCCTTCGGGGAACATCACCACCACCCGCCCCGCGTCCAGCGCGCCCGCCGCCCGCTTCAGCGCGTCCGCGACCGCGTGGACGCGCCCGACCCGCTCGTCCAGGCGGATCGTGTTGTGCCGCGCCCACGACAGGACGAACCGCAGCACCGGGTTGCGGTAGTACCCGCCCCACAGCACGAACGTGACCGGCCGCGGGCTTGCCACCCACAGCACGAGCCAGTCGAGGTAGCTGACGTGGTTGGCGACGACCAGCGCGCCGCCGGTCGCGGGGACGCGGTCGCGGTGGTACGCCGTGAAGCGGTAGCAGACGTGCGCGAGCGCCCACAGGAACGGCCGCAACAGCGGCGGGTACAGCCACGTCAGCGCGAGACAGGCCACGAACGCGGCGGCGAGCGACACGGCGACTTCGATGAACTCCATCGTAACCTTCTCGCGTAGCCGCGACGCGCGGCGGAGCGTTTCGCGCCTGCTTTCGCTTCGCCCAGATTACGCCGGTTGCTTGCCCGTGCCAACGGCGCGCGGGAAGTGCGCGCGAAGTGCGCGATGTCCGCTTGCGAGCGGGGCAAACCCGCGATATACGCCCCGCACTTCACACGAAGCACACAGACGGGTTGATGGGGGAGGCCGACGGATGGGGGTCCGTCGGCCGCGGTACGGGTACGAGACGGGTGGGGGAGACTGCATGGCGACGCCGTGTGATACGCTAATTCGGCACGTGCTGCGGGACGAGGCGCTGACCCGCGGGCTGGGCGACATCGAGGCTCGCATGTTGATGGAATGGCTCGCGGACTGGACCGAGTTACTCGCCGACGCGGCCCGCACCGAGGACGACGCGTGGTCGTGCGTCGGCCGGTTGTGCCGCCGCGGGCGCGCCATCGGCCGGTTCGTCCAACTGTGGGGCGACCCGTTCGACCGCGGGGCCGCGATCCAGCTCGCCGCGTCCGAGCGGTTCGACTGGCCGCTCCCGTGTTCGGACATGGACCCCGGTGATCTGATGCACCACATTCTCACGTGGGAGAATCAGCACCCCAGCGCGTGAGGCCGGCGCGTACTATAGTCACTGGCAGTGGCGTGCCTTCTTGTGGTGCGGGCCTCTGGCCTGCATCGCGAAGAGCAGGCGGGACGCCCGCACCACAAGAAGAGGGTCACACCGGGGGCGGGGACCATCGGCCGGGACGAACTTCCCATCAGGCCCTCCGCACGGTATGATCGGTAGGACTGGTTTCGGGCACCCCGCCCGCAGGCGTTGACCCGGGACCGGCGCGGCGCCGGGGTTCGGGTCAAAAGCCCTTAGCAGCACCCCCGTGTTCTCGCTCGCCGAGCGGGCGGTCGATCCGCGACACGGACCCTTGCCACAACCCGATCACCGGAGCCACCGGACCCGAGCCGCAATCACGGCCGCGCGGTGGACGCAGCACAGAGGTTCTCGTGAGCACGACCCCGACGGCCGCCCCCGCCTCGTCCACGTCCGCCGGCGGCGGCGACGACGCCCGGTCCAAGTACAACCGCCAGATCGAGGACGCGTTCGAGGCGGCCGGGAGGCTGGCCGGCTCGGCCCTCACGCCGACCGAATTCTACCAGCAGTTCCTCAACCGCACGCTGTCCGCCATCGACGCCCCCGCCGGGGCCGTCTGGCTGCGCACCCCGCAGGGCTTCCTCCAACTGGCGTGCCAGGAGAACATCGACAAGGTGGGGCTGGACGCCCGCCGCGGCGGCCGGCAGTGCCACAACGAGGTGCTGCGGCAGGTGTTCCAAACGACGCCGCCGCGCCCGATCCTCCTGGAGCCGAACGGGCGCATGGGCCCCGGTCCCGGCGAACCCGGCCCGGTCCCGCCCGCCAACCTCACCGACCACTTCGCCCTCTTCGCCCCGATCCTCGCGCCCGACAAGCAGCCGATCGGCGTCCTGGAGGTGTTCCAGGACGCCACCCACGACCCGCGCATGTACCCGACCTACCTGAACTACGCGTTCCAGATGGCCGGGTACGCGAGCCAGTACCACAACTTCAGCAACGCCCGCGTCGCGGCCGGCGTCGAGAAGACGTACACGCAGGTCGAGTCGTTCGCCCGCCAAATCCACGGCAGCCTGAACCCGACCGAGGTGGCGTACCACGTCGCCAACGAGGGCCGCAAGCTGATCGAGTGCGACCGGCTGTGCGTCGGGGTGCGGCACGACCGCTCCCGCGTCACGGTGGAAGCGGTCAGCGGGGCCGACGTGGTCGAGAAGGCCAGCACCCACGTCCGCCGGCTCCGCCTGCTGATGCAAGCCGTGATCCAGTGGGGCGAACCGCTCACGTTCAAGGGCGAGAAGGACGCCGGCCTGCCGCCGGCCGTCGCCCACGCGCTCGACGACTACCTGCACGAGAGCCAGCCCAAACTGCTGATCGTCCAGCCGGTCCGCGACGAGCGCGAGAAGGACAAGGACAAGCCGGCCCGCGCCGTGCTGATCATGGAGTGCTTCAACCCGCCGGAGCAGATCGAAACGCTGGTGCAGCGGCTGGAGGTGGTGTCGAAGCACGCCGCCCCGGCGCTGTACAACGCGGCCCAGATGAGGCGGGTGCCGCTCAAGTTCCTGTGGTGGCCGATCGCCAAGGTGCAGGAGGGCGTCGGGGGCAAGGGGCGGTTCATCGCGGCCTCGATCGCGGTGCTGCTGGCGCTGTTCGTCGGCGCGATGATCCTGGTACCCGCCGACCTGCGGATGGAGGCGAAGGGGCAGATGCTGCCGGTGGAGATTTCCAAGATCTTCCCGCCGCGCGAGGGCCAGGTGCGCGATCTCCGCGCGAAGCCGGGCGCCAAGATCCACCCCGGGTTCGAGGTCGCCACGCTGCACAGCCGCGAGTTCGAGGAGGAATACCGGCGGGCGTCGAGCGACCTGGCCGAGGCCAACGCGCAGGTGTCGGCGGCCTCGGAACTGCTCTCCAAGCCCGGTCTTCGCGAGGATGACAAGCTCCGCGGGACGACCGACTTGAAGACGGGCCAGAGCAAGGTGGTCCGGGCGCTGGACGAAATCCGGACGATGGACCTCCAGTACAACAACGGCAAGCCGAACCGGCCCGGCCACTTCCGCGCCGTCGCGCCGCGGTTCGACGCCCAACTCGCCCGTATGCCGGGTGCCTCCTTCTGGACGGTCCTCAACGACGACCGCCGCGAAAACCTCCTCGGCCGCACGCTCCGCCCGAACGAGGAGATCATGCGGGTCGGCAACCTCGAAGGCGCGTGGCAGATCGAACTCAAGATCCCGCAGCGCAACGTCGGCCAGATCCTCAAGGCCTTCGTCGATCCGGACGCGCACCTCGTCGAGACGGACCCGGTGAAGGGCGCCCGCAAGTACCTCGTCGTGGACGTGCTCCTGTCGAGTCAGCCGGACACGAGCTACGAGGGCCGCCTGTACCGCGACGAGATGGCCGCCGAGGCGGTGCCGAACAAGAACGAGCACGACGAGAACGAGCCGGTGGTCACGGCCTACGTGAAGCTGAACGTGCCGGGCACGGACGAGGCCACGTGGGTGCCGCGGAACCACTTCGTCACCGGCCTCGAGGTCCGCACCCGCGTCCGCTGCGGCAAGCACGCCCTCGGGTACACCCTCTTCCACGGCGTGTGGGAGTGGTTCTACGAGAAGGTGGTGTTCTTCTTCTGAGCAGTGGAGAGTGGGCAGTGGGCAGTGGGCAGTGGGCAGCCAGAACGGCCGACTTGGTTTTACTGCCTACTGCCCACTCTCCACTGCCCACTGCGAAGCAAACCCGCCGACCGGCCGGCTGGCGAGCGCCAGACCACGGCGGCACCCGCGCCACAAACCCGGAACCGCCCTTTCCGAAGGGCACGCGTCCCCAAGGAGGACTCGTCATGCGTCTGCGCTTCTCTGCGCTTCTGCCCGTACCGGTCGTGCTGATCGGTCTCGTCGTCGGCTGCGGCAAGAACCCGCCCGCGGTCGATAAGCCCGCCTCGAACGGCCCCGCCGGATCGACGGCGACCGACGCCCGCGGCACGGACGTGGGCAGCCCGCTGTACCCGCCGGCCGCGCCGCCCGCGTACCAGGCCGTGATCGCCCGCGTCGAGCCGATCGTCATCCCGAACGCGCTCGTGCAGTTCGAGGAGCGGCAGGTCATCTCCGCCGAGGCCGAAAGCACCATTGAGGTGTTCGGCACGCCCATCTCGGATGAGGAGGCTGCGAGGCTGCCGGCCGACCAGATCGTGTACCACCCGCGCGACCTGATGAAGAAGGTCAAGATGAAGCGGATCGGCGAGAGTGACGAGGTCACCGTCGGCCAGGTGCTGGCGTTCCTGGACGACCAGCAGGTGATCGCCCGCCGCAACGGGGCCGCGAAGATCAAACTGGCGGCCGAGGCCGCGCAGGCGTCCGCGGTGGTCGGTGCCGGCGCGGCGAAGGAGCGCCTCGCCCTGACCAAGAAGTCCGTCAGTGACGGCGTCGGTTCCAAGACGGACGAACTGGACGCCCAACTCACCTACCAGCGGTTCGTGGAGAACATGGCGCAGTCGGAGCAGACCATCGCCAAGGCCGAACAGGACTTCACCGAGGCGACGGTGATACTCGACAAGCTCAAGATCAAGAGCCGGGTGAACGGGATCGTCCGCAGCGTCGCCAAGCGGCCCGGCGAGTTCGTGAAGGCCGGCGAGAAGATCATGGAGATCGAGGCCACCGACCGGGTGCGCATCGAGGGCAACCTGGACGTGCAGTACGCGAGCCTGATCCGCCGCGGGATGATCGTGACCGTGGAGCCGGCGGTGCCCAGCGCGCCGCTCGCCTCGCACACCGGGCACCGGCAGGCGGTTACGGGCGTCGCGGTCACCGGGCACCCGGACGGCCCGCTCGTCGTCTCCGTCGGGGCCGACGGCGGCGCGCTCGTGTGGGACCCGAACCTGGGCAAGAAGGCGAACAAGCCGACCGTGCCGCACAACCTGCCGCACCCGGTCGGCGTCCGGAGCGTCGCCGCCGCCCCGCCGACCGCGAAGGCCATGCTCGTCGTCACCGGCGCCGACGACGGCAAGGTGCGCATCTGGGACGTGTCGAACCGCGACCGGCTGCCGACCGCCCCGAAGGCCGAACCGGAGGACGCGCACACGTCCGCGGTGCAGGCCGTCGCGATCAGTCCGGACGGCCGGTACTTCGCCACCGCCGCCGGCCG
>JAYUBA010000824.1:0-5337 GCA_043741075.1 Frigoriglobus sp. | reverse complement strand
CGCCGCGCGCCTGTTGCCGTTGGCGTCGCCCGGACCGCGCGCGTAGAATCGTGTGAGTCACGCTGTGATTCACACACAGGGGGCTTACGCCCCCCGCTCAGTGGGAGCCACTATGCCGCGCGCACTTCTCGCCCTGCTCCTCGCCGGCTGGCTCGCGCCCGCCGCGCCCGCCCAGCCCAAGGCCGACCCGCCCAAGGCGGAGCCGGTCGATGCGGGCACGTCCGTGTACCAGAAGGTCGTCCGCTCGACCGCGTGGGTCCACTCCGACCGCGGTGGCGGTCGGCTCGCCACCGGCACCGGGTCGCTCGTCGATAAGGGCCGGCGGCTCGTCCTCACCAACTACCACGTCGTCGGCGACGTGAAGCACGCCACCGTCTTCTTCCCCGTGTTCGAGGGCAAAAAGCCGATCTCCGACCGCAAGCACTACAAGACCGGCATCAGCGGTGAAGTGGTCGAGATCGACAAGCAGGCCGACCTCGTGCTGATCCGCGTCGATCGGGTGCCGGACGGCGTGCCGGAGTTGCCGCTCGCGGCCGAAAGCCCGGACCCCGGCCAGGCCGTGCATTCCATCGGCAACCCCGGCAAGAGCGGGGCGCTGTGGGTGTACACGCCCGGTAAGGTGCGCCAGGTGTACGGCAAGAAGTGGAAGGCCAAGATCGACGAGAAGACCACCATCACCTTCGAGGCGAAGGTGATCGAGACCGACTCGCCCACCAACCCCGGCGACAGCGGCGGGCCGCTCGTCAACGACAAGGCGCAACTCGTCGGGGTCACGCAGGGCGGCGCGATCGACGCGCAGTCCATCAGCATCTTCGTCGATCTGTCCGAGGTGAAGCGCCTCATCAACCGCCGGTCGGTGCAGGCGCTGCGGACAAGCGCGGACGTGAAGGAGGAGCCGAAGAAGGACCCGCCCAAGCCGCTCCGCGAGAAGGCGCTGCAGAGCCGCGACGACGGCAAGTTCTTCGGCGAGGACGCGTTCAAGAAGCTCGGCCCGGCCGCGGACAAGTTGCTCAAGGAGAAGGCCGCCGATTTCTTCGTGGAAACCGTTGCGACGCCGTGGAAGGGCGACGTGGACAAGGTGAAGGCGATGAAGCCCGAAGAGCGCGAGAAGTTCTTCAAGGAACTCGCGGAGGAGCGGTCGAAGGAGGTGAAGCTGAAGGGTGTGTACGTGTTGGTGTGTAAGACCCCGTCGTTCCTGTACGTTCATGTGCCCAACCCGGACGAGTTCCCGCCCGGCTTCGGCACGAAGGTGAAGTCCGCGATGCTGGAGAGCTTCAAGGAGAAGAAGTTCGACGAGGGGCTTCAGAAGGCGATCGACATCACGCTCGACGCGAAGGGACTGGGGGTAAAGAAAGATTGAGTGAGTTCACACACCTCGACAGTGCGCCGCATGGCCTGATGCTGTGCGACGACCTGATCTTCTTCAGCCGCGTGTCCGGGGCGGCGCGGGCCGCGGGGCTGACCGTCCGCATGGTGCGGTCGGCCGCGGCCCTGCTCGCCGCGGCCCGCGTCGCCGCGCCCGGCGGCGTGATCGTGGACGTTCACAACCCCGGTCTCGACCTCCCGGCACTGCTCGCGGGGTTGAAGGACGCGTGCGTCGCGCCGCCGCGCGTGATCGCCTACGGTTCGCACGTCGAAGCTGCCGTGCTGCGAGCCGCCCGCCAAGCCGGGTGCGACCAGGTGCTACCGCGGAGCGTGTTCGTGGAGGAACTGGACGCGAAGATCGCGGAGTGGCTGGGCGCCCCCGGCGAGCCGCGAGCGTGAGCGTCCGGAGGTTCTGTGCCTTGGCCCTCTCCCCTTGCGGGAGAGGGTGGCGAGGCTTTGCGAGCCGGGTGAGGGGTGTTGGCCTCCGCGGACCGCGCGAGGCCGTTTTCGCGCGTTGAGCTTTTACCCCTCACCCGGCGGCGAAGCGCCGCCACCCTCTCCCGCAAGGGGAGAGGGCCAGACAATTCTGCCCGCGCGTGGGCGAGGCAACGCCCCCTTCCGAATCAGCGCCGCGAGGCCCGCCGTGTGCTTGCACCGCCCCCAGCGCAGGAAGCCCATACACTCGCACGCCGTGTCCTCCGGCGCGCCGACGCGGACGTGGTACAACTCGCCCTGCCCCAGCCGGTGAACGGCGAACCCGCGCCCGCCGATGTCGCAGCGGAGTTCCAGGAACGTGTAGAACTGGCAGGCTCCGCCCGTCTCGATGCAGAACACCCCGACGCCGTCCGCGTTCGGCGGGCGCGCGATCCGGACCGTCCGCGTCTTCGGCTTCGCTTCGGCCATGAGGCAATTCTAAGGGCGGTCCAACCTGTTCGGCGCAACTCGGCACGTTACAATCATCTTCACCACCACGAGGCACCCGCCATGCGGTTCACGAAGATGCACGGCATCGGCAACGACTACGTGTACGTCGATTGCGTGCGGCAGAAGCCCCCGGCCGACCCGGCGGCGCTGGCCCGCGCGGTCAGCGACCGGCACTTCGGTGTCGGGTCCGACGGCCTCATCCTCATCGGCCCCAGCGAGCGCGCCGACGCCCGGATGCGGATGTTCAACGCCGACGGGTCCGAGTCCGAGATGTGCGGGAACGGCATCCGGTGTGTGGCGAAGTTCGTCCACGACCACGGCATCGCCACCAAGCCGCACCTGAAGATCGAAACCGGCCGCGGGGTGCTGGCGCTCGACCTCGAAGTGACGGACGGGAAGGCGGTTCGCGTCCGCGTGAACATGGGCGAGCCGATTCTGAAGTCGGCCGACATTCCGACCACACTGCCGGGCGACCCGCCGGTGGATGCACGGTTCGGCATCGGGATCGTCGGCTCCGGCTTTAATGCGACGTGCGTTTCGATGGGCAACCCGCACGCAGTGATCTACGCCGGAGACGAGTATTTCCAGAACGCAAAGCGCGATGAAGTCGCCTTATTCGGTCCGCTCATCGAGAATAATCCGGTCTTCCCGCGGCGCGTGAACGTCCACTTCGTGAAGGTCCATTCGCCCAGTGAAGTGACCATGCGGACGTGGGAGCGCGGGAGCGGGATCACGCTCGCGTGCGGCACGGGGGCGTGTGCGGTGTGCGTCGCGGGGGTGCTGACCGGGCGCACCGCGCGGAAGCTACTCGCGCACCTGCCCGGTGGCGACCTCGAGCTCGAATGGTCCGAGGCAGACAACTGCGTCCACATGACCGGCCCGGCCACCGAGGTGTTCACCGGCGAGTGGCCCGCCGCGTGACTACCGAGCACTGCGATTCTTCATCCTTGTCTCTCCTCCTGACCTCCCCCCTTGAGGGGGAGATCGGCGGCGCTTCGTCGCCGGGTGGGGGGGAAGGCGACGCGGGCGGGGTGACGTCTCACCCCCCACCCGGACCGCTGCGCGGTCCGACCTCCCCCTCAAGGGGGGAGGTCAAGAAAAAGCCATCCGCTCACCGCGAGGTGGAATGACTTCTGCGCCCCCTTCACCCGACGGTTACGTCATCCCGCGGCGGTACTGGGCGTGGCTCGGCACGCCCCGCGCCGTCGCCGCGCTCGTGTGGATCGCGGCCATCGGCTCCGGCGTCGCGTTCACCCACCGTGCGCTCCACTGGTTCGACGTGCCCCCGCACCTCGCGCCGGAGCGCAAGCGCGCCGATGGCAACGCCGGGCACGCGCAGATCGACTTCGGCGGGCAGTGGCTCATGGGCCGCATGGTCGCGACCGGGCACGGCCGCGAACTGTACCACCGTGCGCGGCAGCGGCAGGTGCTCCGCGACGGCTACCCGGTCGCCGACGAGAGCTTGCTCCAGCAGCGCGAAGCCGCCGATTCTACCAAGCTGCGAAGCGCGACCCAGTCCGACGACGACAGCGAGCACGACGCGAACAACCTGATGAACTGGTTCATGGGCCAAGACGCGCCGGAGGGGGGCGCGGGGCCGGCGATCGGCGGACCGCTGTACCCGCCGGTTCACGCGCTCTTCTACGCCCCGCTCGGCCTGATCGACCACCCGCAGCGCGCGTACCATTTCTTCCAGGTATTCTGCGCGCTGCTCGTGCCGGTGGCCGGGCTGGGCGTGAAGGTGCTCACCCGCGGGCGCATCTGGTGGTCGGTCGCGACGCTCGGCATCTACCTATTCCCCGGTACGCGCGGCGCGCTCGACCTCGGCCAGAACCCGACGATCTCGCTGTGCATCGTGATCTGGGGCTGGGCGCTCGCCAGTCGCGGGTACTACGTGGCCGGCGGGATAGTGTGGGGATTGTTCGCGTTCAAACCGGTGTGGGCCGCCGCGTTCTTCCTCGTGCCGCTCCTCATGCGCCGCTGGCAGTTCTGCGGCGCGATGGTGCTGACCGGCGCCGCGTTCGGCCTGCTCACGCTCCCGGTCGTCGGGCTGGAGACCTGGTTCCACTGGCTGAAGATCGGACGCGAGGCGGCCGACCTCTACAAGGTGAACGACAACTGGATTCACCTCAGCCGCGACCTGCAAGGCCTCCCGCGGCGCATCCTGCACGACTTCACGCAGCCGCAGGAGCGGCGCGAAACGCCGCTCGCGAACTCGTTGGCGTGGGGGCTGTGGGGCGCGGTGTTCGCCGCAACGGCGGTGGTCTACCTTCTCCGCGGCGACCGCTCGCGCCCGACCGGGGTGGGCGCGGGCTTCCTGTTCCTCGGCGCGTACCTGACGTGCTTCCACTTCATGTACTACGACGTGCTGCTCGCGTCCGCGGCGGTCGCGGTGCTGCTCGCCGACCCGAAGCGGTTCCTCCGCGCCGAGACGTTCGCGGTCGCGCCTACGGACCCGGCACCGCCGGCTCACCGCGCGCTTCCGCTACCGACATTGCCGAAGCCGCTCGGCGCGCGGATGCTGGGCTATGTGAACTCGTTCCCGCTGACGGTGGTGGTGGCGCTGTTCCTGATGGAGAACTCGCTGAGCGGGATGGAGCTGGAGGCGACCGTCGGCATCCGGTACTACGCGACGCCCGCGACCGACGGCAGCACGAATGCGAGCGTCCCGCGGGTGCGGGCGGACACCGGCCCGCGCTACCCGATCGACACGTTCCTGCTGATGGCGCTGTGGGCGTGGTGCGGGTGGCGGCTGATCCGCGGCGAGGTGAAGTTCCCCACGAATGGTGGACAGTCGGAAAGCGGTGTAAACTCTGAACACGAGGAGATACACCGATGACCGGTTCGCGCAAGGGTTACGCGCCGGAGTTCGAGCTCCGGGCGGTGACGAGGGTCGCCGAGTAGAAACTCCCGGTGGCCGAGGTCGAGCGCCCGGAGGTGGAGCGACATCCTAACACTACAGCGCGGGTTTAGAGTACGGATTTATGCCGCTGCTTCTTGTGGGGCTTGGTGGCCTGTTGGTTCCGGCGTTGGTGGTAGCGGATCACG
>JAYUBA010000823.1:0-5339 GCA_043741075.1 Frigoriglobus sp. | reverse complement strand
CGTTCGACCTGGAACGCCCGCGCCTCCTCGAACCGCTTCGCCGCGTCCGCGTCCTTGCCGCGAAGCTCGGCGCACACGCCGAGGAAGTTCAGCGTGCGGGCGAGGAGCACGTGCCCCTCCTTCCGCTGTGCTTCCGCGAGTTCGGTCCACACGGCTTCCGCGCCGGGGGCGTCCTTCCGCGCGAGCAGGTCGAGCGCGCGGACGTGCCGGGCGGTCGCCCACAGGTAGCCGGCGCGGTAGCCGTGCTTCGTACACGCGGCTTCGAGGTTCGGCACGAGCGCCAGTGCCGGGGCCACCTGCCCCTGCGCGAGGAAGAGGTCGGCCCGCACCGCGTCGATGAGCGCGGCGCTCAGGTCGTCGGGTTCGCTGAACCCGGCCAGCACGTCGGACGCCTTCTTCAGCGCGTCGCCGGCGGCGGGGGCGTCGCCCTGTTCCTTGTGGATGAGCGCGACGTTCAGCCACAGGTTGAACCGCACCGGGTCCGCGGGCCGGCCGACGGTTTCGCACAGCACGAGGCCGCTGCGGAACTGCGCCATCGCCTGCGCGAAGTCGCCGCGCCGCGCCGCCGTCACGCCGGAGAGGTAGTCGCACTCGGCCCGCACCGTGTCGGCGGGAAGCTTGTGCTTGCGGTACAACTCGGCGCACCGGACGAGCAGCGGGTCGGCCTTGTCCGGCGCGTCGCACGCGAGTTCGGCGGTGGCGAGGTTCACCAGCACCTTCGGCACCGCCCGCAGGTTCGGCGGGTCGGCCGCGTCGAGGTCGGCGAGCGCCAGCAGCAGCGACTTCCGCGCGGTCGGGTACGCGGAGGTCATCAACTCCAGGCCGCCGCGGTCGGACTTCAGCCGGCCGTCCACGAGCGCGTCGCCGGACCACCGCTCGCCCGCGGCGAGGGTCACGTCGAGCGCCAGCCGGAACTGCTTGGCGGACCGCGTGAGCGATTGAAGGCGAACGAACGCGGCGAGCGGCCCGCCGGCGTCGGGGTTGTCGGCCGGGGCGTCGATGGCGGCGCGGTACTCGGCCGCGGCCTCGTCGCGGAGCTTCGCCGACTCCGCGCGCCCGACGGCGGCGATCGACCACTCCGCGAGAATGTCGCCCGTGACGAGCCGGCGCTTCGGCTGGTGCTTGCGGTGCAGGTCGAGCGCCTCCTTGAAGAGCGCCGCGGCCTCGGAATACTTCCCCTGCGCGGCGAAGAGCTTCGCGCGCTGGCGCTGCGTGTCGCGGCGGCCGAGTGGGTCTTCGAGCTTGTCGTGAAGGTCCGGGAGTTCGGCCAGTGCGGCGAGTGCGCCGGCGGTGTCGCCGCGCCGGAGGCGCGCCTCCGCGAGGTAGCGGCCGGGGGTGACGCGGGCCGGGCCGTCGCCGGTCCGCTTGGCTTCCTTCGCCTGTTCCGCGGCGGCCTTCTCCAGTTCCGCCCACCGCGCATTCTCGGCCGCGTCCTTCCGCTGAAGCGCGACCTCCGCCCGCAGGCGGAGCGCCTCCAGCCGACGTGCCCGCGCGAGCGGCGGGTCCGCGGCCAGCGCCGCGATGAGGTGCGTGTCGGCGTCGTCGGTGTAGCCGAGTTCGAGGAGGCACTGGCCGGTGAGGAGGTCGAGCGCGGCCAGCCCGGCGGGGTCGCGCACGTCCGTGAGCCACGCGCGGTACGGCTTCGCGAGGCGGATCGCCTTATCCGGGCGGCCGGAGCGGACGTAGAGGTTCATGAGCCGGTTGAACGCCTGCCGCTTCAGGAACCGGTCGTCGGCGCGGAGGGCGGCTTCGTACAGCGGCTCCGCCTCGCCGAACCGGTCGGCGGCGTACAGGCTCTCGGCCTTCTGAAACGCCTCGGCGGGCGAGTCCGGCGGGGCCGCCAGCGCGAACACGAGGACGAGCGCCGTGGGGAACATCGCGTGCCTCCTGCGGCGTTACTTGGCGCGGAACCGGAGTTCGGCCTCGGCCACCGCGGCGGGCGCGCCGGCACCGGCCTTCTTGATGACGACGCCGCGAACGGTGGACGCGAGGCGCTCCCGGTCCGCGTCGGTCGAATAAACGGTGTAGCGTCCGTTCTTCGCGCCGGGGGGGAACTTGATCGGCTCGCCGGTGGTGGCGATCACCCGCAGCCGGTCCACGCCCCCGCCCTCGGTGACCGTGGTCACGAATTCGTACGCCGCGTTGCCGGGAACGACCCGCTCCTTGCCGGCCGTCAGCCGGTCGTCCTGTTCATCGTCGTTGGGGAACAGGCGCAGCTCGTTCCCATTCGGATCGAGTGCCCAGACGGACACCCGGCAGTCGCGCGCCGCGGTCAGGTGAACGGTCATCGGAACGCCCGCGGTCATGCGGACGGTGCCGTCCGCGTCCGTCTTCGAAGCGGGCGCGACCAGTTCGACCTTCAGCCCGAAGTCCGCGCGGGTCGGCGCGGGCCACACGAGCTTGTCGCCGACGTTCGCGGGCGTCGGGAGCGGCGTCGGTGCTACCGGTGCCGGAGTCACCGCCGCCGGGGGCGGTTCCTGCTTCGCAATGTCGTCCTTCTTCTTGTCGCCTTGCGTGGCGAGGAAACCGATCGCGCCGACGAGAACCACCGCGGCCACGGCCAGACTGATCGCGAGCGGCCGGCGGCTGCGAACCGGCTCCGGCCGCGCGGGCGCGGGCGCCTGCGGAAGCATCGCGGTGATGGAGTTCGACAGCGCCGGGCCGGACGGCGCGCTCAGGTCCGGAGCGGTGCCCGTGGACGGCAACGAGGCCCGCGACAGCCCGATCCGCGCGAGCGACGGCGAGAACCCGGACGACGACGGCACGTACTGGTCGGTAATCGGCACGAGCGCGTCGGCCAGCACCTGCGCGTCTGCGAACCGCTCGGCCGGCGCTTTCGAGAGGCAGCGCAGGCAGAGCGCGTCGAGTTCGGCGGGCACGTCGGGGCGAAGCTCCCGCGGCGGCGCCGGCGTGTCGGTGACCACCTTGATGAGCAGGTCGGTGAAACTGTCGCCCACGAACGGCGGGCGGCCGGTGAGCAGGAAGTACAGGATCGCGCCGAGCGCGTACACGTCGGCCGGCGGCCCCACGTCCTTGCTGTCGCGGGCCTGCTCCGGGGCCATGTAGCTCGGCGTGCCGACCACCTGCCCGGTGACGGTGAGGTGCGAGTCCGCGGACGCCCGCTTCGCCAGCCCGAAGTCGGTCACCCGCGGGCGCCCGTCCTTGTCGATCAGCACGTTCGCCGGCTTCAGGTCGCGGTGGATGATGCCCGCGGCGTGCGCGTGGGCGACGCCCGCGACGACCTGCGCGAACAGCGACACCACCACGGGGATCGGGAGCACGCCCTGGGCGTCCGCGTACCCGCGCAGGTTCGGGCCGTCGATCAGCGCCATCGTGAAGTACGGGCGGCCGGCGTTCTCGCCGATGTCGTAGATCGGCACCACGTTCGGGTGGTCGAGCGCCGCCGCGGCGCGGGCCTCCTGCAGGAACCGCTGCGCGGCCTCGTCCTTCGGCCCGGTGCCGAGGATCATCTTCAGCGCGACGAGCCGTTCCAGTCCGTGCTGCCGGGCTTTGTACACGACGCCCATGCCGCCGCGGGCGACCTCGCCGAGCAATTCGTACCGGCCGAAGTTGTTCGGGGATGCCATCTCATCGACGGTCGGGGACGAGGGCGCGGCGCGCACGATGGTCGCGTCGGTCGGACCGCTCGCGTCGGTGGCCTCGCCCGCGTCGTGAGCCGCCGGCGAGCTGAGGGCCGTTTCGTCCCCGGAGGGCGCGTCCGGCGGTGGAATCTTCGGGTTCATACCGTCCTCTGAGTTGGTCGTCGATGGAGCGTGCGGAGCAGCCGGCCGATGGCCCGCGCCGGAGCGCCAGCGGAGCCGCGGGCCAGCCACGCCCACGCCGCGAGCGCGCCGACGATGGCGACCGCCGCGGTCCACACCCGCCAGTCGCCATCGGGCGCGTCCGCGGCGGGCACCGAACCGTCCCCGGTGCCGGCATCGTTCTCGGGTGCCACGGCCACCGCCGGAGCCGGTGCGGCGCTCGCAACGGTCGCGGCGTCCGGCGGCGCGGGTGCGGGTGCGGGTGCGGCACCGATCTGGTTCGGCGAGAACCGCTCCGCGGCGGCGTCGCGGTACAGCTTGTCGATCAGCGCGAAACTGTCGCCGCCGGAATCGGAGAACCCGGCGACCGGGAGCGTCTGGTCGAGCGGCAGCACCGGCGGGAGCGGGTGCTTCTCGCCGTAGGCGTAGCTCGGCAGCGGCACCTCGACCTGTGCGAACAACGACCCCGGCCCCGGCGCGTCGCCCGCACGGTTGTCGGTCGCGCCCGCCGGGTCCGTGCCCGTCGCCGAAGCGTAGGCGTTGATCGGAACCGGCGCGTTCGCAACCCGCGCGTCGGTCTCCATTTCGTCGTCCGTGTTGGTGCCGGTATCGACGGCCCCGACCGCGTCGCCGGGGACCACCGTATCGACGGCCGCGGTCTCGTCCTCGACATCGAGCAGCAAAACCACCGGGACCGCCGGAACGACAACCGCGGCCGGGATCACCGTGACGGTGAACGCGGTCGATTCGGTCGCGGTGTCCGAGAGGCCCAGGGCCGGCGCGGCGTCCGTCACCACCACCCTCACGCCGAGCGTGAACGTGCCCGACGCGCCGGCCGGCGGCGTCAGCACCAGCCCCGCGAGGTCGGAGGGCGACAGCGCCCACTCCCCGCCGCCGAGGTCCGTGCCGTGGTTCAGTGTCGCGCCGGTCGGCACCCCTTCGAGTAGCACGAGCACCGACTCGGAGCCGTCGTTGTCGGCGAGCGCGGGGACGGTGATCGACAGCGCCACGGGCGTGTCCTGGTCCGTCACCACATCGACCGCGGACGGCACCACGTGATCGGCGACGGGTCCGAACGCCAGCGCCGCGACGCCGGTGAACGGACCCGGCGCGGCCTGCGCGGACGGGCGCTCGATTCGCGGGTCGAAGGGATAGTTCGTCAGCGTGAGCGTGAGCGGCACCACGCCCGCGAAGGTCGAGCTACCGGGCGTGTACGTCAGGCTCCCCGGAGTCGCGAGGAACTGGTTGATCGCGGCGATGGTGCCCGTGAGCGTGATCGTGGTGCCGCCCGGCCCGGCGTCGCGCACGGCGGTCAGCCCGACCGGCACCGCGTTCGGGTCGAACGTCAGCGTGCCGTTCGGCACCGACAGCGCGAGCGTGTGAGCGTCGCCGCCGATTTCGTCCGGGTCGCTCGCGACGTACCGCCCGCCCAGGTCGATGGTTCCGCCCTCGAGCGCGAACGCGGTCGGCGTCGTCACGCGCGCGCCGACGAAGAACCGCAGCGGGACGAACGCGGCACCGAGCGAGTGCCCCTTCGTCGCGGTCGTGGCGTCCGAGTACAGGGCTTGGTCGCGGATG
>JAYUBA010000822.1:0-5342 GCA_043741075.1 Frigoriglobus sp. | reverse complement strand
GGTTGCACACCGGCGGTGAGCAGGGTGCCGCCATTGGCGACCGTGTGAACGCCGGCGTCCGCAGCGGTGAAGGTGTAGGAGACTGCCACGGCCGGATTCAGCGGGTTGGTGAACCCCACCGTGCCCAAGAAGTTGATTGCGACGTTGCCGTTGGCGTCCAGGGCCGTGACCGTGACGGCGAACGGCTGGCCCGCGACGGCGGTCGCCGGGGCGCTGAGGCTCAGGTGGCTCGCGCTGCCGACGAGGGTCTGGTCGTTCTTGGCGTTGGTCATGGTGGTGGCGACGGTGCCGAAGCCGGTGGCGACTGCGTCCATCGAGCCGTCGCCGTTGAAATCGCCGAGAGCCAGGTAATTGCCGTTGAACCCGGCGTTGCTCTGGATGCCGTAGAACGAGCCGTCGCCGCGGCCGAGTTCGACCTGTCCGTTCGCCTCGATGAGGTCGAGGTGGCCGTCGCCGTTGAAGTCGGCGGATTCGACCTCGGCCGAGCCGCCGTTGGGCATGCTGTAGCTGTGCGGGGCCTGAAAAGTGCCGTCGCCGTTGCCGAAGCTGATGTTGAACTGGTTGCTGATGTAAGAGTTCAGCACCACCACATCCGGGTTGCCGTCCTCGTTGTAGTCGCCGACGACTTCCCGAAACGGGGCCGAGCCGGCGTAATACTGGCGGCTGGACTGGAAGGTGCCGTCGCCGTTGCCCAGGAGTGTGGCGATGCCGCCCACACTCGACTGGTTGGCCGAGATCAAGTCGAGTTTGCCATCGTGGTTCAGATCGACGACGGTCACGTCTTGCGCGCCGGGGCCGGCCGAGTACGACTGCGCCGGCAGGAAAGTACCATCGCCGTTATTTTTCAGCACGAACAGCGTGCCGCCGTAGCCCGTCGAGGCGCCGACGAGGTCATCGGCACCGTCCCCGTTGAGATCCCCTTTGGCGAGCCGGTTCACGTAGGCGCCGGTTGCGTAGGATACCCTCGGCTGGAAAGTGCCGTTGCCGTTGCCCATCAGGATGTCGATGGAGTTGCCGCCGATCGAGTTCGCGGCCAAGTCGAGCTTGCCGTCGTGATTGAAGTCGCCGGTTACCATCGCCCACGATCCTGCGGTCGTCGCGGTCACCACGACCGGCTGGAAGGTTCCGTTCCCGTTGCCGAGTGCCACGCTGATGGTGTTGTTGAGATTGGACACGGCGATGTCTTGCCGGCCATCGCCGTTGAAGTCGCCGACGACGACCGCACCTTCCGAAGCGCCGGCCGGGACACCCACCGGAGCGAGGAAGCTCGGCAGTGCGCGGCCTTCGAGATCCTCGAACCGGGGCCGGAAGGACAGCCGGCTTCGGGATGTCGCGGTTCGGGCGGCCCGTCGGGCCGCGCGGGATGGCCGCCGAACAAGACTGCGCATCCAAGAGATGAACATCGAAAACCTCCGTTGAATCGAATCGGGCGAAGCGGAAGATAGGCCGAGATGCCTGTCGCTACTCCGATCAACGGGCGGGAAGGGATGGGACAAAGAATTGCGGATTTCCCGAATTCCGGATTGTTTTGTCCTATCGGCCCACGGATCGCGATTAATACGGCGTAGCGACTCCGCGAAGCGAAATCGCGAGAGGTCGTCTTCACAGTTCTTAGTTTCATCAGGAGATTCTCATGGTTCGTTCACTCCGCAATAGCAGCTCCGACCTGAACGTGTTGCAGTTGGAGGATCGCACGGTTCCGGCCGGGTTCATCCTCTCCGCAGCGCAGCCCGGAGACGACGGCATCGTGCGTATCCTCGACGGCACCACGGGTGTGGAGAAATCGCAGATCGTCGCGTTCTCGGGGTACCGAGGGGGCTTCTCGGCCGCCGCCAGCGGCGACCGGAACCGCGATGGCTTCCCCGACCGCATCGTGGTCGGCACCACCCACATAGGCACCGCACCGCACGTGAAAGTCTTCGACGGTGCCACCGGGGCTCTGCTGCAAAGCTTCTTCGCCTACGATCCCGGGTTTCTCGGCGGCGTGAACGTCGCATTCGCCGATATCGACGGCGACGGAAAGGACGATGTGATCACGGGGGCCGCCGCCGGGGCCAGCCCGCACGTCAAAGTCTTCGACGGAGTCACGGGGAATACCGTCCGCAGCTTTCTCGCGTTCGATTCCGGTTTCCGGGGAGGAGTGAACGTCGGCGGCGGCGATCTCAACGGCGATGGCCGGGACGACATCCTCGTCGGCGCCGCCGCGGGGGCCGCCCCGCACGTGAAGGCGTTCGATGGAAAAACGGAGGCCTTGCTCCAGAGTTTCCTCGCGTTCGACGGCGCATTCGTCGGCGGCGTCCGCGTTGGCGGCGGGGATCTCGATCACGACGGACACGACGACATTATCGTCGGCGCGGGCCCCGGGGCCGGCTCGCACGTCAAAGTATTTCGCGGCAACGACCTCGCACTGCTGAGCAGCAAAATCATCTTCGAAGACGCTTACCACGACGGCGTCCAAGTTCAGGTGAACGACGTGAGCGGACACGGGTTGGACGACCTCGTCGTCGAGCGGAACTCGGGGACCGTGCGGTTCCGGGCGTTCGACGACAACGGCGTCGATGGCCCCGCCCACGACATCAACGACGATAACGGCATCGACGCACTCGGACACGACTCCGGCCGGAGTGGAAAAGGGCGGTGAGCCCGGACTCCGCGGCCGATTCCCAGTCTCGAATCGGCCGCGAACTATAATGGAGGGTGATACTTCTTCAAGTACTCATCCCCGAGTCGCCCGCTTTGCCGGAAGAACGTGATTTTCGAGATCTCATTCGCCGCGTCCGGAATCGCGATCCGGAGGCGGCCGAAGAATTGGTGCGCCGCTACGAGAGCGCGATACGCCGGGTGATCCGAATCCGGATGCGCGATGCGGGGATGCGCCGGCTCCTCGACTCCACCGACATCTGCCAATCGGTGATGGCCAGCTTCTTCGTCCGCACGGCGCTGGGGCAATACGAGGTCGATACGCCCGCGCAATTGCTCAACCTGCTGACGGCCATCGCCCGCAACAAGCTGGCGAACCAAGCGAACCGGCTGCGGGCGAAGCGGCGCGACATTCGGCGAGACGCGGCCGCGGGGGACCACGCGCCCCGCGTGCCGGACGAAGCCTCGGACCCGAGCGAACAGGCCTCCGCGCGGGAACTGTTGCATAAAGTTCGTGATCGCCTCGATCCCGAAGAGCGCTACTTGGCAGAACAGCGGGGGCTGGGCCGGGCTTGGCAAGACCTGGCGAACGAGTTGGGCGGGACGGATGTGGCGCTGCGGAAGAAGTTGACCCGGGCATTGGACCGGGTCATGACCGGTCTGGGACTCGGGGACGACGGCTATGGCTGATGTGCTGCAAAGCCTTTTGGATCCCCTCCTCGATCGGCAGAGTCGGTCTTGGCTGGCGGGCAACCGGCCGTCGGTCGAGGAACTACTCGACCCATCCCCCCTCTGCGCCGATGTCGAAGCTCGACTCGACCTGATCTACAACGAGATCGTACTCAGAGAGGAACTCGGCGAAGTGCCGGCGGAAGAGGAATACGTCCGACGCTACCCTTCGATGCGGAGCGAAATCGCGCTCCACTTCGAGATCCACGGGGCGATCCGCGAGCCGCTGTTCGAAGAGACGGCACGCCTCTGCGAGGACGAGACTCTGTCGGATGCCGCGCCCCTCCCCGCACAAACGCTCCCCGAATTGCCCGACTACGAAGGGTTGGAACTGCTCGACCGAGGCGGGATGGGGGTCGTGTACCGGGCCCGCCATCGCCGGTTGCGGCGTCGCGTCGCGCTGAAAATGTTCGAAACCGGCCGCAGGCCGTCGCCCCGGGAAATCCTGCGGTTCCGCACCGAAGCCGAAGCGATCGCCCGACTCCAACATCCCAACATCGTCCAGATTTTTGAAGTCGGTGAGTGGAACGGTCTGCCATTCCTCGTCCTTGAACTCGCCGAGCGGGGGAACCTCGCCCAGCGGCTCCAGCAACTCCCGTACGCGCCCCGGGCCGCCGCCGAGTTGATCGAGACGTTGGCACGCGCGGTCCACCACGCCCACGAGCACGGCATCGTCCACCGGGATCTCAAGCCGGCCAACATCCTGTTCGCGAGCGATGGCACTCCAAAACTGACCGATTTCGGCCTCGCGAAAGTGCTTCGGGACGATGCGGGAACCTCCCGCGATGCGACGAGGAGCGGCGAAGCGATCGGCACGCCGAGATACATGTCCCCCGAGCAGGCGGTCGGCCGGCTCGACCTCATCGGCCCGGCCTCGGATGTCTACGGACTCGGCACGCTCCTCTATGAATGCACGACCGGGCGGGTGCCGTTCGTGGCGGCGAGCGTGGTCGAAACGCTGGAAATGATCCGGATCGAGGAGCCCTTCGCACCGCGCCGATTGCAGCCCGCGATCCCGCGCGATTTGGAAACGATCTGCCTGAACTGCCTGCACAAGGAGCCGCACCGGCGCTACCGCACGGCTGCGGATTTGGCCGACGACCTGAGGCGGTATTCGAACGGGGAGCCGATCGCCGCGCGCCGGACGCCGAAGTGGGAACGGGCGTGGAAGTGGTGCCGCCGCCGGCCGACGCGGGCCGCTCTGATCGCGGTCGCGGTCGCGCTGCTCCTGTCCGGGATCGGTGCGGCCGTCGTCTCGGATCGCATGGAACGCGAGCGCTTCGCCCGCATTCGCAGCGAAGTCGAATCGCTCATTTCGGAAGGCCAAGCGGCGCTGGAGCGCGAGGACGACCCCGTGGCCGAGGAGAAGTTCCGGGCGGCGCTGCTCCGCGTGCAAGCGGAGCCGGCTCTCCGCGATTTCGAATTGGGCGTCTCCGGATTGCTCGACCAAAGCCGGCGTTCGCAGCGGCAGCAATTGTGGATCCGCCAAGCTCCCCCGCGCACGTTCGACGAGAAGCGCGACGATGCCTTCTTCCTCGGCTTGCTCCTCCTTCCGCCGGGCGGCACCGACCCGGTTCGCGCGGCTCGACACGCGGTCGCGGCCGCGCTGGATCTGACCCTGCCCGACGACGCCGCTTGGCTACGCGAACGCGAACGGCTCTCGGTGTTCGACGCGGATTTGATCCGCCGCGAGTCGGGGGCCGAGCCGGCTTTGGCGCTTCTCGAACCACTGGCCGCGTCGAGTTCGCGTGTCGTCCATCTCCGGCGGGCGGAGCTTTTCGAGGAACTGGATCGACGGGCGGACGCGGCCGAGGCGACGCGGCGCGGCGAACTGCTCCCGCCCGATGTGGCCACCGTCCGCTTGTTCGCGGGGATCGAGCGCTTCCGCAAGCGGGACTTCGCCGGGGCGGGGCAGGATTTCGAAGCGGTGCTCGACTTCGAACCGGCCCACTTCTCGGCGCGGCTTTTCCAAG
>JAYUBA010000821.1:0-5342 GCA_043741075.1 Frigoriglobus sp. | reverse complement strand
CGGCGCGCCGGGCGCGGCGGCGAGGTCGCGGTTCATGCCCTGGATCAGATCGAGTTGCTTCCGCTGCAAGTCCTTGGCGGTCGTGGCCCGCAGATTGGGCAGATAGCCGACGTCGTTGATGCGGGTGCCCTGGAAGTGCGCCGGGAGGAACGCGCTGCCGTAGTTCACCGCCCCGCCGAAGTTCGGCGGCGGGTTGACGGTCACGTAGCCGGGCAAATCCTGGTTCTCGGTGCCCAGGCCGTACAGCAGCCACGCGCCCATGCTCGGCCGCGTGAGGGCCGCGTTCGCGCTGCCGGTGTGCAGTTGCACCACCGCCTGCGGGTGCGCCGGGGTATCGGTGTACAGGCCGCGGAGCCAGCACAGTTCGTCCGCGTGCTTGGCGAGGTTCGGGAGGAGTTCGGAGAACCACGAGCCGGTGTCGCCGTGCCGGGCGAATTGGAACTTGGGCGCGGTGAGCGTGCCGCCGCCGGGTCCGGGCTTGCCGCCGTCCTTGAACAGTTGCGGCTTGTACTCGAACGTGTCGTGCTGCGACATCGCGCCGTTCATGTGAACGAAGATGAGCCGCTTGGCCTTCACCTGGAAGTGCGGCGCGCGCGGCGCGAGCGGCTTCGGCGCCCCCTTGTCGGCGGCCCGCGCCTGCTCGCCGAGCAACCCGGCGAGGGCGAGATAGCCGAAGCCCGCGCCGGCGGACTTCAGTGCCAGGCGGCGCGAGGGGTGTTGGAACTGGTGCATGGATATTCGTGTTGGGTGTGGGGTGATGTCACGCCCACCGACGGCCGTCGGTGGGCTTGTGCGCGTCTCGTCACTTCACGTACCTGAACTCGGCGCTGCCCAACAAAGCTTGTGTGAAGGCCATCCACGCCGCCGCCCGCGCGTCCCTGGGGCGAACCACGTCCTCGACGACGGCTTCGCCGGTCTGGTCGATCTGGTCCGGATCGAACGGCGGCTCGCCCGGCTTCGGCGGCGCGACGGGCTTCTTAGGCGGTGCCACCGGCTTCGGCGGGTTCGCGCGGTACGCGGACTCGTACTCGCCGACGAACGCCTTCGCCCGATCGACCTCCTTGTCGGTGGGCGCGCGGCCGACCGCCAGCCGGTACGCGGCCCGCACGCGGTCGGCGTCGGCGGCGTCCTTGTCCTTCAACACGCGTTCGGCGAACGCGAGCGCCTGCATCCGCACGAACGGCGAGTTCAGCAGGAATAGCGCCTGCCCAGGCACGGTGGTCGTGTCGCGGGTGCCGCTCACGAGCGTCTGGTCAACCGGGTCGAACGCTTCGAGCGAATGCGGTGTGACCCCGCGGAGGAGCGGCAGGTACACGCTGCGGTGCGTCGCCGCGTCGGCCTTGTCGTTGAGCGTCTTCGCCTCCGGGCCGTTGTCCCGCATCTCGATCATCTTCAGCGCGGTCGCGGGCGACGGGCCGGGGCGCTTGGGGTCGAGCGTGCCGGCCGCGGCGAGCGTCGCGTCGCGCACCTCCTCGGCGGACAGCCTTCGCGGGCTGTGGCGCCACACCAGCCGGTTCGCCGGGTCCGCCGTGCGGTGCGCGTCGGTCGTTTCGGAACTCAGTTGGTAGGCGCGGGTGAGGATGAGTTGCCGCACGAGTTTCTTCACGCTCCAGTTGTCGGCGATGAAGCGGTTCGCGAGGTGGTCGAGCAACTCCGGGTGCGACGGCGCGCCGCCGGTCACGCCGAAGTTATCGACGGTGTTCACGATGCCGGTGCCGAACAGGTGCTGCCACACGCGGTTCACCGCGACCCGCGGCGCGAGCGGGTTCTGCGGGCTGGTGAGCCAGTGCGCGAGTTCCAACCGACCGCTCTGCTTCGGGTTCACCTTCGCCGAACCGGGCACGTCGAATGCGGTGAGGAAGCCGCGCGGCACGACCGGCCCGAGCTTCTCCGCTTCGCCGCGGATGCGCACCTCGGTGTCGGCGAGGGTCTGCGAATCGCGCACGCCGTGGACCGCGTGCCCGCGCGCGGCCGGGTCGGTGAGCGCGAGCAGGTCGGCTTCCAGCTTCTCGAACTTCAGTCGGAACGGGCGCTGCGCCGGCTGGCCGTTGGCCGCGACCTTCAGCCCCTCCGGCGTGCCGCGGATCGCGTCCCAGGCTTTCTTCGCTTCGGCGAGTTCCGCCTTCAGCTTTTCGAGTTGCTCCGCCGGCATCGGCGGGGCGGCGCTCGTCAACTTCACGAGCATCGCCGGGTCGTAGTAGTCGAGGCCGCCGCCGCCCATCTTGTTCCGCACGCCGGCCGCGTTGTCCGTGCTGGTGAAGACGCCCGCGAGCGCGTAGTAGTCGGTCGTCGGCACCGGGTCGAACTTGTGGTCGTGGCACCGGGCGCACGAAACCGTGAGGCCGAGCACCGACCGCGTGACCGCGTCGATCTGCTCGTCCGCGTTGTCCATGACGAACCGGACCTTGAACCGCTGGTTCACGTCCTTCACGCCGAGCGCGAGGAACCCCGTGGCGGTCAACTGGCGGTCGCGGTCCTTGTCGTCGGTCGCGGGCAGAAGATCGCCGGCGATCTGCTCGCGCACGAAGCGGTCGAACGGCACGTCGGCGTTCACCGCGTCGATGACGTAGTCGCGGTACTTCCACGCGTGCGGGTACGGGATGTTGCGGCTCGGCCCGGTGCTCTCGCCGAAGCGCGCGACATCGAGCCAGTGCCGGCCCCAGCGCTCGCCGAACGCGCCTGACGCGAGCAACCGATCCACCACCTTCTCGAACGCTTTGGGCGAATCGTCCGTCACGAACGCGTCGATCTCCGCGGGCGTCGGCGGCAGGCCGGTGAGGTCGAAGGTGACGCGGCGCAGGAGCGTAACCTTGTCCGCGTCCGCGACCGGCTTCAGCCCCTTCGCTTCGAGCTTCGCCAGCAGGAAGCGGTCCACGTCGTCCTTCGCCCACGCCGCGTCGTTGACCGCGGGCACCGTGGGCTTCGTCAGCGGCTGCCACGCCCAGTGCTCCTTCTTGAGCTTCTCGTATTCGGGCTTCGGCTTGCCGAGCGACGCGGGGACGCGCACCGCGGGCCACGCGGCCCCGTCCGCAATCCACTGCCGGAGAACGTCCACCTGCTCGTCGGTCAGGTGCTTGCCTTCGAGTGGCATCCGCTTCTTCTCGTCCTTCTGCGTGACGCGGGCGACGAGCAGGCTCTTGCCCGGTTCGCCGGGCACGACGGCCGGACCCTTGTTCCCGCCGGTGAGGAGGCCGTTGCGGTCGTCCACGCGCAGGTTCCCCGCCGGCTTGGTGTCGGCCGAGTGGCAGTGGTAGCAGTGGTCCGCGAGGATCGGCCGGACCTTCTTCTCGAAATACTCGACCTTCGCCGGGTCGGGCGCGGCGGCCGAGGCCGTCGGCTGGCTCGCCGCCGCGCCCGCGAACAGGAGGATCGCGAGCGGCGCGAGGGGGCGGGGACTGAAACTCATGGCACGTCCGTCCTTGCGCGGATGAATTGATGCCCGATTCTCGCGTCTGCGAGCGGATATCTCAAGGGCCAGTTCGCCGTTCGCGCGAAATTGGAACGATAAACCGGATGTCTCGAACTCGAAGTGCTTGGCCGCGCCGGGAACCGCTGTGACGCGGGCGCGCGAACTCGCGCCGAACCTCGATGTCGAAGGGATGTCACCGTGCGGCGGACCGAAGCTCGCCGGTGGCCGGGTCGCGCTCGACGGCGCTCAGCGTCGCGACCGGGGCGGTTTTCACGTCGTACCCGACCGCCTTGAGGTGGGTCGTCACCGCGGCGGGCCAGGCCGCTTCGAGTGACAGCGCGGTGTCACCTTCCGTGTGAATCCGGGGCGCCTTCACCGCGTCCGCGAGCGGGAGAGCGCGACCGAGCCGGTGCGCGAGTACGCCGAACACCGCGTTCACGATCCGCCGCCCGCCGGTCGCGCCGAGCGCCAGCACCGGCTTGCCGTCCTTCGTCACGACCGTGGGGCACATGTTGTGGAGCGGGCGCTTGCCCGGCGCGGGCGCGTTCGCGCGGCCGGGGCGCGGGTCGAACCGCGACACGCCGTGACCGAGCACGAGGCCCAACCCGTCGATCGTCACCTGCGCGCCGAAGGATTCGCCGTGGGTGAACGTGAGCGCGACCGTCAGCCCGGCGGCATCGACCGCGTTCAGGTGAATCGTCCCGCCGGCCGGGCGCCCGTCCGACTTCCCGGCGAGCGGTTTCTTCGCCTTCACCGCGGCCCGCACGCGCCCGGCCGTCTCCTCCGCGTGCGCCCCGGACAGGAGGCGCTCGACCGGCACCTTCGTGTGGTCCGGGTCGCCCAGGAGCGCGAGCCGGTCGTGCCACGCGGCGCGGAGCGCTTCGACCAGCGCGTGCGTCGCGGCCGGGTCGCCCGCGTCCCACTTCGCCCACCCGAGCGCGTCGAGCGCGGCCAGCGCTTGCAGCACCGTCAGCCCGCCGGCACTGGGCGGCGGGGTGTGGACCGTGTGCCCGGCGAACGTCAGCGCGAGCGGCTTCACCTCGCGCGCCCGGTACGCGGCGAGGTCGTCGGCCGTCACCAGCCCGCCGTTCGCTTGGAACGCCGCCGCGATCTTGTCGGCGACATCGCCCTTGTAGAAGGTGCGCACGCTCCCGCGGTTCGCGAGCGTCTGCAGCAGGTCGCCGAGGTCCGGGTTCTTGTACGTCGCGCCCTCCGCGAGCGGCTCGCCCTTCGCGAAGAACAGCCGGGCCGAGCCGGGGTCGTTGGCGAGCCGGTCCCGCGATCCCTTGATGGCCGCGGCGAAGTTCTTGCCGACCGCGAACCCGTCCTTCGCGAACCGGATCGCGGGCTTCACCACCTCCGCGAACGTGCGGGTGCCGAACGCGTCGAGCGCCAGTTGCAGCCCCGCGGGCACGCCCGGCACGCCGGCCGCGAGCCACCCGAACGCGTTCGCGCGGCCCTTCACGTTCCCCTTCTCGTCTACCGTAAACGTGTCCGGTTTGAGCGCGGCGGGCGCGGCCGAGTTGAAGTCGATGGCGAACACCTTACCGTCCGGCTTCGCGACGACGAGGTGCCCGCCGTACCCGGCGAAGCCCGTGCCCGGCACCGCGACCACGCCCGCGACGAGCGCCGCGGCCACCACCGCATCGACCGCGTTGCCGCCGGCCGCGAGGACCGCCCGGCCCGCGTCCGCGCCCTCGGCCTGCCCGATCACCAGCCCCTTCACCGGGGGATCGGCCGACCGGCCGGCGCCGGGCAGAAGCCCGGCACCGAGGGCGCACCCGGTGCGCGTCAGGAACTGGCGGCGGCTGGTCGCGGTCGGCACGGCGGGCACTCCGGGTCCGGTTGACGAAGCGCGGCCTTCACGCCCGTAGCCCGAGCGTGCCGAGTCGCGTTGATTCGGAACGGTTGGCTTTGGTTTTGACCTCCCCCC
>JAYUBA010000820.1:0-1553 GCA_043741075.1 Frigoriglobus sp. | reverse complement strand
CACCGGGGCATCGAAGACTCTGCCCCGGCCACCCAAGAATAGAACACGCCCGCTGAGTCGCCCGCTCCCGCTTGATTCGCCCCCGCCCGCCGGGATAGAATTCCGTTTAAGTGTTCGTGGCCGCCGGCCCTCTCCCCGGCGGCCCACGGTGCGGAAGGTGATGCCCATGACCGCGTGCCTGACCCTCCCGCCCGCCCCGCCGGCGCCCAAAAAGAGCGTCCACCGCGAGTGCATCGAGGAGGAGAACAAACACAAGTGGATCGAGAGCGAGAAGGCCGGGTACGACCTCGGCGAGGCGTGCGTGAAGAGGTGGGTGAAGGAGCACTGGCGCGGCTACCTGCGGGGCAAGTGGGTGGAACACCTCCAGGGCAAGTGTTTCTGGGTCGAACTGGACCGCGGCGACTTCGGCCTGCTCCAGCGCAAGTTCCAGTCGCAGGCGGAACTGCTCGACCTGATCCTGAACCAACTCGCCTCCGGTAAAGAGAACCTCGACGTTCTCGACTGGGCCGTTGCCAGCCGCATTTCGACCGACCCCGTTAAGGAAATCCTCGAATCCCTCGACGTGAACAGCCAGCGCCTCGCGCACCGCTTCGACGGCTCCCCCGCCCCCACCAACACGGCCGCCGCCTGACACGCCACCCGCTTGCTTTCCGTTCGTAGTGACCCGCTTCAGCGGGTCTCGTCGCACTCGGAAGGTGGGCAACTGCGCGTCCCGACCCGCTGAAGCGGGTCACTACGAACGAGGAACTCGCGCCGCGCACTTGGCATTCCCCTGCGCCGCACCGTTCGGCTACCATCTCGCACCCACGGACGGGAGGGCGACATGCGGCGGGAGCGGCTCCGGGACTACGCGATTTTACTGGCCGTGTCGGCGGCGCTCACGCTGCCGAACCTCGGTGCCACCAGCCTGTGGGACGTGGACGAGGGCGTGAACGCCGAGGCCGCGCGCGAGATGCGCGACAACGGCACCTGGATCGTCCCCACCTTCAACTACAAACTCCGCACCGCCAAGCCGGTGATGCTGTACTGGCTCCAGCGCGGCACCTACGCCGCGTTCGGGGTGAGCGAGTGGTCGGCGCGGCTGCCGTCCGTTCTGGCCGCGTGGCTCACCGTGCTGCTCACCTACGAACTCGCCCGCCGCATGTTCGGCCGCCCGACCGGGCTGCTCGCGGGCGTCGTCCTCGCGTCCGCGATCGAGTTCTGCATGTTGGCGCACGCCGCCACGCCCGACGCGACGCTCCTCCTCTTCACCGTCCTTACGTACTTCCTGTTCTGGTCGCGGCACGAAGACGGTTCCCGCAAGTGGTGGGTGCCGACGGCTGCGGCGTGTGCGCTGGCTGTGCTGACGAAGGGGCCGGTCGGCGTCGCGCTGCCGGGGCTGGTCATCCTCCTGTACTTCGCGTGGAACCGCGAACTCGGCCGCCTCTTCGACCGCAAGTTGGTGTGGGCCGCCTTGGTGTTCCTGCTGGTCGCCGGGCCGTGGTACGGGCTGGTGACCGCCGAGACGCGGGGCGCGTGGGCGTCGGCGTTCTTCGGCCGCGAGAACCTGCAAC
>JAYUBA010000819.1:0-1554 GCA_043741075.1 Frigoriglobus sp. | reverse complement strand
CTCGACCACGATCTTGTCGTTCAGCGGAGCGATCTTCAACGATGCCATCGGTGGGGTCTCCTGAGCAAGTAGTCGTCGGTCACTGGTCGTTCGTCATTCGGTCGGTGGCGGCTTCAGCTCGCCGTGCTTCTCGCCGTGCTTGTCCGGCGGTCTCGGCCCGTACACCTTCGCGAGCGCCCGCTCCAGCGTGTGAAGCACCACGTTGCCGTTCACCGGCTTCGGGATCACGCTGTACACCTGCGCGGCGAACGCCTGGCGGATCAGGTCGGTGTTCGCGTCGGCGGTCATCAGCACGGCGGGCAGCAGGCGGTCGAGCGTCTGGCGGATCACCGCGAACGCTTCCAGCCCGGACAGCCGCGGCATGTGCATGTCGAACAGGACGAGGTGAACGAGGTCCACCTGAACGAGTTCGACGGCCTCGCCGCCGTCCGCGGCCAGCATGGTACGGAACCCGCGCGCGTTCAGCAACTCGCCGAGCGTTTCGCGCGTCCCGCGGTCGTCGTCGGCGATCAGGATGGAGAACCGCCACCGGTCCGCCGCGCCGTCAGCGTTCTTCGGGCCGCCCGCCCCGGGGCGTAATTCGGTCACCATCACCACCCCCCGAGGCATGCGTCTGCGGGGAAGCCGCCGAACACGCCACTGGAAGGAACATTGGAAATCGGGTCGTAGCAAACAGGGTGCCGCCGCGGGCGGGAGAGTGCGGCGCGACAGTAACTCTAGAAGAATACGGCGGATGCGCACGCCGAGTCAAGCCGGAGTATCGCCCCCGCGGCTTGTTCGTCTGCCAGTCGCCGTGTCCGGCCTGTCACCGTGACAGGTCGCATTTCCTTCGCGGCACGCCAATTGACCGGTTCCCGGTCGTCGTTTAACATGTGAACCGAATCATCTGCTCAGAGTGTGTCGTTATGCCCGTCCCGCCCAGTGTCGCCCCGCTCGCCGGGTTGCTCGCCGACATCGCCGCCGACCTGCGCCGCGGGTCGTGCTGCCTCGTCGTGTGCGACAAGGGGTGGACGCTCCCGGTGTACGCGGACCTGAAGGACCGGCTGCGCGCCGCGAACGTGAAGTGCGGGTACCTCGACGGCCGCCCCACGGAGAACGCCCCCGCGGACCTGAACACGATGCTCGCGGCCGTCGCACAGATGCGGTGGGCCGCCCGCGCGACGGACGTGGACGGCGTCGTCTTCGCGATCCCGTACCTCGACATCATGACCGCCATCGACGGCGGGTGGAACAACATCTCGCGCGAGGCGGTGCCCCTCCTCTACGAGAACCCCGCGTCGGTCTGGCTCGGCTTCCAAGACCCGTCCCTGCCGCTGCTGCCGATCGCCGAGAAGGTGTTCGGCAAGCGGCACGTGATCGACGTGCCGTACCGCACGAGCGTGATGGTTCCGCAGTCGGCGGAGAGCGCGACGGAGCCTGAAGCCGAGCCGCCGCCGGAACCGAAGCCAATTTAACGGTTGCCGCTCAACGTCTTCGTGCTCATGGATCCCTGTTGTGTTCGCCTTTGACCTCCCCACTTGAGGGGGAGGGCGGCGGCGCTTCGACGCCGGGTGG
>JAYUBA010000818.1:0-1554 GCA_043741075.1 Frigoriglobus sp. | reverse complement strand
GCTACGAGGTTACCATGACCTTCCCCCGCATCGTCCTGTTGATCTCGGCGGCGGCGTTCGCGCTCTTCGGCGCGTGGGCGTTCGTGTCGCCCGCGAGCCAAGTCGAGATGGTGGAAATCGGCGTGCCGACCGCGACCGCGCGGGCCGACACCCGCGCCCAGTACGGCGGCTTCACGCTCGGCATGGGCGTGTTCCTGTTCGTCTGCTTTGTACGCAAGGAGTGGACCGCCGCCGGGCTGGCCGCGAGCGCCATCTGCCTGAGCGGCTTCGTCGCGGCGCGGGTCGTGGCGGTGATCGCGGATGGCCCGGTCGCCCCAACGATCTACTACCTGATGGCGGGCGAAGGGTCCGGTGCGGTCCTCTCGTTCGTCGGCTGGCGGGTGGTCGCGCGAACGAATCCCTCAACGGGGTGAACCGTGTCCTTCAACGAACTGCAAGCCGACATCGCCGCGTTCCGCAGCTACATGCTGTCCGAGCGCGGCCTGTCGGACAACACGGTCCAGGCCTACGGCCGCGACCTCGAGCGCTTCACCAAGTGGGCCGTGCTCGTCCGGTTCGCGGAGTACCAGAAGCCGACGCTCAAGGACCTCGCCCGCTACGTCGGGTTCCTGCACGACGAGGAGCTCGCCCCGCCGAGCATCGCCCGGCACCTCGTGTCGCTCAAAATGTTCTACCGCTTCCTCAAGATGGAGGAGCGCGCCGACGCCGCGGCCGTCGATCTGCTCGGCTCGCCGAAGCTGTGGGAGCGCGTCCCCGAAGTGCTGCCGCCCACCGCCGTGGAGGCGCTCATCAACGCCCCGCAGGCGGGCGACCGGTTCTTCCTCCGCGACCGCGCCATGCTCGAAACGCTCTACGCGACCGGGTGCCGCGCGTCCGAGGTGGTGAACCTGAAGCTCAACGACGTGTACCTGGACGCGGCGTTCCTCAAGTGCTTCGGGAAGGGGAGCAAGCAGCGGGTGGTGCCGCTCGGGCGGCCGGCGATCGCGGCGCTGCGGGCGTACATCGGCGGGCCGTCCGCCGAAGGGGGCCGCGCGGTGCGCGACGCCGCGGACGTGGTGTTCGTGAGCAAGTCGGGCCGCACGCTGTCGCGGATCCACCTGTGGGCGCTGGTGAAGAAGTACTGTAAGCGGGCGGGGTTACCGAGTACCGTCAGCCCGCACACGCTGCGGCACAGTTTCGCCACGCACCTGCTCAGCGGCGGCGCGGACCTGCGCGCGGTTCAGGAGATGCTCGGCCACGCGTCGATTCAGACGACGCAGATTTACACGCACGTGGACCGCGACCGGCTGAAGGCGATCCACCGCCAGTTCCACCCGAAGGGGCGGAACGCGGGCGGGGCCGAGGTGCCCGAAGGGGAGAAGCCGAAGGAGTGAGCCGCGACCGGAAGGGAGCGTCTGTTTGCTGTGGTCTTGACCTCCCCCCTGGAGGGGGAGGTCGGAACGCGCTTCGCGTTCCGGGTGGGGGGGTGAGATGTTGCACCTCCCGTGTCGCTTACAGAGTGGGAGGAACGTCACCCCGCGCGCGTCGCTTCCCCCCCACCCGGCTCGCAAAGCC
>JAYUBA010000817.1:0-1557 GCA_043741075.1 Frigoriglobus sp. | reverse complement strand
CGGGCCGGAACGACTTCACCGCGGCCAGCGCCCGGAGGAACGTCTCTTGGGTCAGGTCTTCGGCCGCGTGCCGGTCGCGGGTCAGGTGGTACAGCCAGCGGTACAGGCGGTCCCAGTAGCGCTCGATGAGCCGCGCGAACGCGGACCGGTCGCCCGCCTGGGCGTCCCGTATCCATTCGACCTCCCCATCCGGGAGGGGTGGCACCGGTTCACGGGTCACGCGGTGGGTCCGGCGGGGCGGGGTGGTTGGGGCGACGGGTGAACCCACCTTAGCCGCCCGCACGGTCGGTTGTCCAGCACCGGCCGCATCTTAAGCGCCCCGGCCCCATTCTGAGGGGTATAACGGCGACGCCCGCGGTCCGTTGGCGACCGCGGGCGGAAAAGATGTCTCCGGTCCAGGGTCTCACGACCCTGGCTACCGAGTTGTTAGAAATCCCCCGGCACGACCTCGCCGCCGGCGCGGGTTCCGACCGCCCGCCACACCGTCTCCGGCACGGAATCGCGCACGAACCGCACCGACCCGTCGCACAGCAGCAGGTTCACACCGCCGCTGTGTGCGCTCCGGGCCGAGGTCAGCGCCTTGTTGTGGCTGGCGTTGCCGCAGTCCCACTTCGCGGTCTGGTTGGGCGTGTAGAAGTGGTTGTACAGGGTGTTGCCGAAGTGCCCGTTGATCCACTGCTCGCCGCGCCGCGGGTTCCACACGCCGTTGCCGCTCTGGCAGTCGGTCGGGGTCGGGTCGTTCCCACCGGCCACCTCCAGCACCACCCGCCGGATCGTCTGCGGGTCGGTCGGAACGCCGGTGACGGCGGCCCCGTTGCCGAGGGTACTCTCGCTGAACGCGGCCGTGTTCGACGTGCCGTCGGTGATGTCCGCGATGCGAACGGGCACCTGCGCGAAGACGCCGTTGCCGTCGGCGATCTTGGTGTAGCTGGTGATGTTGCCGCTCGCGTCGAACACGGCACCGGTGCCGTTGCACGCGACGTAGTTGGTGCCGAAGTAGGCGCTGCCGTTTACGACGCCGTTCTGCGGGTCGCTCGGGCAGACGAACAGCCCGACGCGGTTCTTCCCGGCCAGGTCGTTCTGCCCGCCGACGGCGAGCGTGCCGTTCGGGTCGATCAGCTTCTGAAGGTTCTCCTGTTCGACGTACGCGAGCAGCCGGGCCGGCGCGGACACGACCCGCGGGTACCCGTTGCGGCCCTGCGGGAACACGCCCAGCGCGCTCTCGTGGTTGTGCATTGCCAGACCGAGTTGCTTCAGGTTGTTCTGGCACTTCATCCGCGCCGCGGCCTCGCGCACCTTCTGCACGGCGGGGAGTAACAGCCCGATCAGCACCGCGATGATCGCGATGACGACGAGCAATTCGATCAGCGTGAAGGCGGTGCGGGTTGTGCGGTGCGACATGGTTGTGCGGGCGGGAGGAGATCCGGCGGGCGCTCTTCGGCAATAGTACGCAAACCGGGCGGGAAGTGGTGAGGAATCCGGGAAGAACCTACCCCCCCCCCCTCCCCTAAGAAGGGAGAAGCCGCTTGCGGCTTCGCGGGCGGTGCGCGTCCCGCG
>JAYUBA010000816.1:0-1558 GCA_043741075.1 Frigoriglobus sp. | reverse complement strand
ACGGTGAGTACCCGCTCGACGAACCGACTCCCGCCGGGCGAGTCGGTCCCGTAGCTGGTCTTCCGCCAGCACACCGCGTGACGTAACGCCCGCTCGGCCGCGTTGTTGGTCGGCTCCACGCCCGCAACCGCCGCGAACGTGTACAGCGCACCCGACACGGCCAGTAGCCCCCGGCACACGCCGGCCGTCTTGGCGCAACGGCACTCCCGCCCGCGCCTCAGCAACATGTGGACGCCGGCACGAATCCCCTGGAGGTGGTGCGAACCGAACCGGCGGCGGGTCCGCGTGGCGTCCCGCACCCGCTTCCATTGACCCAACAACTCGTCGGCGAGAGCCAACAGCCCGTGACCGATCGGGGTGCCGTCGTCGCCCCGATCGATCATCGCCTGGAAGTCCCGCCGCAGGTGCGCCCCGCACACCTGACGGCGGTCGGCCTGCAGGTGGGAATAGGCCGGATACCGGTCGGTGGTCAGCACGCCCAGGGTTCCGGGGATCAACTCGCCCAGGACCGTGCGGGCGCGGGACCGGCGGATCACGAACGCCGTGACCCCGGCGGTCACGGCGGCCCACAGCCAGGCCCGTTTGCGGCCCTCACGCCACCCGGTCTCGTCCACGTTGGCCGGCTTCCCGACGACGTGGGCCTGGACCTCGGCCGCGACCGGCTCAAGGGCGGTGGCCGTCCGGTGCTGGAGGTCGCACACGGCCGCCGGGCTGATGGGCAGGCCGAACAGGTCGCCCATCACCCGCGCGACGCCCCGCTTGCCGATCCGGTAGGCCCCGGTCGGGACCGCGCAGGCGGCCTGGGCCCGGGGGCCGTACCCGCCCCGGACCTCGGGCGGCAGGGCCGGGCACAGGACCCGCCCGCAGTTCGGGCAGGTGAGCCGGTGCCGTCGGTACTCGGTCACCTGTGGGCGCACCGACGGGAGTTCGAGGACCTGGTGGCGGAGCGGTTCCGGGTCGGTCCCGGTGAGCGGGTGGGCGCACCGGTCGCAGGCGTCGGGACGCAATTCGACGACGGTGTCCGGGGGCAGTTCCGGGCGGGACCGCTTAGGGTGACCGGGTTGACCGCCCCGTGCCTTGCCGGTCGGGGCCTTCGCCGGGGCCGGCTTGACGTGCGGGCCATCGGACGACGGGGGCTGCGATGAGTTGGACGAGTTCTGGTTCAGGCGGGCTTCGAGGTCGGCGAGTCGGGCTTCGAGGTACCGGATGTACGCCCGGACCGCTGGGGGCAGCGCGTCGAACACGTCCAGTGGCAGTGCGGGAGGCGTCATAACGCCAGAAGGGATAGGGGCGCGAACACCGACCGGCTACCCCTGTGAACGGTTACTCGTTCTTCATCGCCACGTCGGTCTTGCTCCGCACGCTGTCCCCGAACTTCGCCTTATACTCCGCACGGCCGGGAATGAGACATCGACGCGCGGCCGGTATCGTCCCCGTCGCGTGCCCACCCACCCTCGTTTTCGTGTGATTCCGACGCCGAGAGCCGTTACACTCGGCCGGATGCCCGACGTGACCCGCCTCCTCGACGCCGCGCAAGCCGGTGACCGCCGGGCCGCCG
>JAYUBA010000815.1:0-1559 GCA_043741075.1 Frigoriglobus sp. | reverse complement strand
GAACGCAGATCAGCGAAGACAACTGAATTCAATTCGTATCTGCGTCCTCTGCGTTATCTGCGGCTCCTCTGCTTCACTCACCAAACACGAGGTCACCCATGTCGAACCGCCGCGACTTCCTGAAGACCACCCTCGGCGCGTCCAGCCTGCTGGCCGTCGGCGGGGTGGTGCCGGAGTTCCTCGCCGACACCGCCCGCGCCGCGGACAAGGGCGAGAAGAAGGACAAGAAGGACACCGTCCTCGTCGTGGTCGAACTGGCCGGCGGGAACGACGGGCTGAACACCGTCGCGCCCTACGGCGACGACCTGTACCAGAAGGCGCGGCCCACCATCGCCTTCGCCAAGAAGGAGGTGCTGAAGCTCGACGACTACCACGGGCTGCACCCGCGGATGGGCGAGATGAAGCGCCTGTACGACGAGAAGCGGCTCGCGGTCATCCAGGGCGTCGGCTACCCGAACCCGGACCGGTCGCACTTCGAGAGCATGGACATCTGGCAACTCGCCGACCCGAAGCGCGCGCATGTGAGCGGGTGGATGGCCCGCGCCATCCCCGGCATGACGGTGAAGGACGCCGGCGTGCCCGGCATGTACCTCGGCGACGAGCGCGTGCCGGTCGCCATGCAGGGCGCCGACGGCGGCGTCATCAGCCTCGCCGACCGCGCCAGCTTCCGCCTCCAACTGTCCGGCAACCAGAACTCCCGCAAGAAGCTGATTGAAGACCTCAACGACGAGAAGGGCACCGCGAAGGCCGACCTCGCCGCGTTCGTCCGCAAGCGCCAACTGCAAACGTACACGAGCCTCCAGAAGATCGAGGACGCGCTCCGCGAGGCCGGCAACAGCGGGAAGGGGCAGACCAACGAGTTCATCAACGGCCGGTTCGTGCGCACCGACCCGAACGACCTGAACACCCTCGGCGGCAAGCTCGGCCTCATCGCCCGGCTCATCCAGAAGAACCTCGGCACGCGGCTCTACTACGTGCAACTGGGCGGGTTCGACACCCACTCCGGACAGGGCGAGATGCACGCGAAGTTGCTCGGCGAACTGTCGAGCGCGGTCGGCAACTTCTTCGGCACGCTCGACGGCGAGAATTCGGAGCGGGTCGCGCTGATGACGTACTCGGAGTTCGGCCGCCGGGTGAAGGAGAACGGCAGCCGCGGCACCGACCACGGGAGCGGGTCGTGCATGTTCGTGGCCGGCTCGCAGGTGGTCGGCGGCCTCGTCGGCAAGCACCCCAGCATGTCCGATCTGACCGACGGCGACATCAAGTACCACACCGACTTCCGCCGCGTGTACGCGACGCTGCTCGACGACTGGCTGGGCGTGGACAGCAAGGGCGTGCTGGACGAGCAGTTCGACAAGCTGCCGCTGATCGCCCGCAAGAAGAAGGCTCCCGCGGGCGGCGCGCCACCGGCGCTGCCGAACGTCCCGCCGGGCAGCGGGCCGCTCCCGCCTCCGCCGGCGGTCGAGACGAAGCCGGACGTCGCGCCGCCGCCGGTCGAGAAGTAGGAATCGTCTGCTTTGGGTTTGCCCTCTCCCCTTGCGGGAGAGGGTGGCGGCGCT
>JAYUBA010000814.1:0-5365 GCA_043741075.1 Frigoriglobus sp. | reverse complement strand
GTCATCGACCCGTTGGGCGCTCCACTCGATGGCAAAGGGCCGGTCGATTCCAGCCAACGTCTGCCGATCGAACGTCCCGCGCGTCCGATCATGGACCGCGCTCCCGTCGCTGTGCCTCTGCAGACCGGCCTCGTTGTCATTGACGCTCTCATTCCAATTGGCCGCGGGCAACGCGAACTGATCCTCGGCGACCGGCAGACCGGCAAGTCCGCGATCGCGATCGACACGATCCTGAACCAGCACGACCAGAACGTGCTGTGCGTCTACTGCGCCATCGGCCAGCGGGCATCGTCGGTGGCCAAGGTCGTCGCCAACCTGCGCGAAAAAGGCGCGATGGAATACACTGTCGTTGTCGTGGTCGAAGGCAACGACCCGCCCGGCTTCGCCTACATCGCACCCTACGCCGCGACCAGCATCGCCGAACACTTCATGGAGTCGGGCCGGGACGTACTCATCGTGTACGACGACCTGACCCACCACGCCCGGGCCTACCGGGAGATCTCCTTGCTGCTCCGCCGCCCGCCCGGCCGCGAGGCGTTTCCAGGCGACATCTTTTACATCCATTCGCGCCTGTTGGAGCGCGCCACGCACCTCCGCGCCGACTTAAAGGGTGGGTCACTCACGGCACTGCCCATCATCGAAACCGAAGCGCAGAACATCTCCGCGTACATTCCGACCAACCTCATTTCCATCACTGACGGCCAGATCTACCTTTCGCCCACGCTATTTGAACTGGGCATTCTTCCCGCCGTCGATGTCGGCAAGTCCGTTTCGCGAGTGGGTGGCAAGGCACAGCGTCCGGCCTACCGTGCGGTGGCGGGTGGTCTCAAACTCGCATACGCGCAGTTCACGGAGTTGGAATCCTTCGCCAAGTTCGGCACCCGACTCGATGACCACACCCGAAAGATCATCGACCACGGCCAGCGCATCCGAGCCGTACTCAAGCAACCGGAGTTCGAGCCTGCGTCCGTCCCCGAACAAATCGTCGTGCTCGTGGCACTGACCGGCGGACTCCTCGACAGTGTGCCGATTGGCAAGGTGGGGGATGCCGAGCAGGCTCTGAGGAAGGCGGCAACGGACATTTCCGCCGCGATTCGCCAGCGATTCACTTCGGACGACAAACTGAGCGACGAGGATCACAAAGCGATTTTGGAAGTCGCCACCAAGGCGCTCGCGCCGTTTCAGCCGCAACCGATTCCCAAACCCAAGAAGCAGCCATGAGCGATACGTTGGCGAGTTTGCGCCGCAAGATCGACGGGGCGGGCGATCTGGAATCGGTGGTCCGCTCGATGAAGGCTCTGGCGGCCGCGAGCATCGGACAGTACGAGAAGTCGGTTCTGGCGCTCGCGGACTATTACCGCACCGTGGAACTGGGCCTGGCGGTTTGCTTGCGGGAGCGGATCGGGGTCGCTCCCGACCCCGTTGCGCGAGCATCCAAGACGGCGACGGAGGTGACCGTCATCGTCTTCGGCTCGGATCAGGGGCTTGTCGGGCAATTCAATGATGTGCTCGCGGAGTTCGTTACCGACGCACTGAACGCGCTGCCCGGTGAAAAGAAAATCTGGGCCGTCGGCGAGCGTATTCACACGCGGTTGGCGGATGCCGGGTTCCCGCCGGCGGGACTGTTCGCCGTTCCGACCTCCGTCGATGCCATCACGCCGCTCGTCGGGCAAATCCTCGTGGCCGGCGAATCGCATCCCGACGGGGACGAGACCGGGCAACTCTACCTCTTCCACAACGGCCCCAAATCCGGTTCGGAGTATGAACCGGTCAGTCAGCGGTTGCTCCCACTGGATGGACAATGGCGACTCCGGCTGACTCATCTGCCCTGGCCGAGCGGAAACCTGCCCGAGGTTGTCGGCAGTGGCGAGCAGACGTTGCGGGCGCTGGTGCGCGAGTACCTCTTTGTTTCGCTCTACAAGGCGTGTGCCGAATCGCTGGCCAGCGAATACGCGAGCCGCCTGGCCGCCATGCAGCGGGCCGAGAAGAACATCGACGAGTTGGTACTCGACCTGAATCAGACATTCCGCCGGCTCCGCCAAACCTCCATCGACGAGGAGTTATTCGACGTACTCTCCGGCTACGAGTCGTCGTCGAAAAAGGATCGTCGGCAGCCCCCCGGAGGAACGCAATGAACTACCTGGATCGGTTCAAGGTGTCCCCCGGCACCAAGGTCGAACTGAAGGACATCGACCCGTCGTTCAAGGACCGGCACAAGAGCCACAAGTCCGCACTCGAAGAGGTCGAGCACTACCAGGCGAGGTTGCGCGAACTGCAGGAACTGCTCTACGCGGAACACCGGCGCTCGCTGCTAATCTGCCTTCAGGCAATGGACACCGGCGGCAAAGACGGGACGATCAATCACGTTTTGGGAGCGATGAACCCGCAGGGGTGTCGGGTGGTGGGCTTTAAGCAACCGTCCGCGGCGGAGGCGGCCCACGACTTCCTCTGGCGCGTCCACAGGGCGACCCCGGCGAAGGGCGAGGTCGCGATCTTCAACCGCTCGCACTACGAGGACGTGCTGATCGTCCTCGTAGTGCGAGTTGGTGCCGAAAGACGTTTGGACGCCACGCTACGACCGGATCAACGCGTTCGAGAAGGGGTTTGCCGAGAACGGCACCCACGTTCTGAAGTTCTATCTACACATCTCGAAAGACGTGCAACTCAAGCGATTCAAGGACCGGCTGGACGATCCGGCCAAGCAGTGGAAGATCAGCGAGGCGGACTACGCGGAACGCGGGTACTGGGACCAATACACGTCAGCCTACGAGGACGCCCTGTCCCGGTGCAGCACCGAAGCCGCCCCGTGGTTTATCATCCCGGCCGACCACAAGTGGTTCCGGAATCTAGCGGTGGCGCGGATCGTGGTCGAGTACATGGACTTGCTGGGCATGAAGTTCCCGCCACCGACGGTCAATCTCAAGCACATCCGCAAAGAGTACCACACCGCGGAGAAAGCCTCGCCACCATAACGATGGGAAAGTGCAACCGTGCTCGTGACCCCCGATATCAACCGCCACAACCGCCGCCACGCCCTGACGGTGAGCATCATCGTCGCTATCGGGGGCGGGGCGATGGGGTGGCTTTACCCGCCGCTATTCGTCGTGCTGGCGCTCGCGCCGGTCGGGTACTGGTTGCTCCGCCGGCGGTGTCTGCGGCGGATGGCGGTGGCAGCGCGACCGTTCCCCCCGACGTGGCTGACGGCGCTGGAAGGCCGAGTCCGTTTCTACCGCGCACTGAATGATGAACAGAAGGAGCGGTTCCGGCGGATGGTGGCCGTGTTCCTGGACGAGATCCAGGTGACCGGAATCCGGACGGAAGTGGACGACACGATCCGGGTGTTGGTCGCCGCCGGCGCGATCATCCCGGTGTTCGGGTTCGAGGACTGGGACTATCACCGGTTGGGCGAAGTGCTCGTCTATCCGGCCTCGTTCGACCGCGGCTATCAAACCGAGCAGGCGACCGACGCGAACATTCTCGGGCTGACGGGACTGGGCCACCTCCGCGGGGTCGTGATCCTGTCGAAGCCGTCCCTTCTGGCGGGTTTCACCGACACGCCTGATCCGGAAAACCTCGGGGTCCACGAGTTCGCCCACCTGGTGGAACAACAGGAGGGGGAGGGCGGATTTCCCCCGGAAGTGCCGCCCGAAGTCGTGCGGCAATGGGTCGGATACGTCGCTCGCGAACTCGCGCACCCCGCGAACCGGCGCTCCGGGATCAGCGATTACGCCTACACAAACGAGCACGAGTTCTTCGCCGTCCTCTCCGAATACTTCTTCGGATCACCGGAGGTTCTTCGGGCGAAGGAACCCGCCATCTACGATCTGCTCCGCAAGTTGTTCCATCAAGACCCCGCGGCACTTACCAGCCACCTCCCGCACATTCGCCAACGGTCCCAACAGTACGGCCCCTGCCCGTGCGGTAGCGGAAAGAAATTCAAGGACTGCTGTCTGCACACGGTCGCTGGGCCACCGGAGGCTAATCCGGCCTGACCCTCGAACTCACCGCACGAACCCCGGCCTCGGAGACACCGATGACTCAACTCGCCAGCACACCGGCCGCGGACTCGCCCGAAATCCTGCGTGTTCGAGTCGTACACCGAGACGAAGGCGTCGTGCTGCTCACCGCCGACGATGTGCTCAAGCAAGCCGCGAGGGCTATGTAACGAGATGGCGAACTCGGACCGGCCGTCATCCCGCGCCCCGCAGGAGCACCTCGTGAACCCGCTGCGCCGCAGGCCGAGGATCGACGCGCTCGACCCGTCCACCGGTAACGAGCGACTCGCGCCGGCTGATTCGGTCGGCCCCGGTCCGACCCTTCTGGTGCGAGAAGCGTCAGCGGATGGCCGCAGCTTGCCCGGCCTCGATCTCGTTCGGCTCGGGTTGTGCCGTCGGGCGCAAGGCCTGTTCAAAAAACCGTCCCGCGGTGTCCGACCAACCTGCGTCGGTCCGATACCGCGGGGGCGCTGAGCGTTTTGGTGGGTGCATGTGATATAATATGGATGATCTTGCCCGCACGAATTTCGTCCAAGTACCGTCCTCGCTGATAACGTAAGTCATTACACAGGAATGAGATAAAAGATGATCCCGTGGCTCGACCCGCACATTCACATGATCTCGCGCACTACCGACGACTATGCTCGCATGGCGATGGCTGGGTGTGCGGCTCTATCCGAACCGGCTTTTTGGGCTGGGTTTGACCGCGGCACTGCCGATGGATTCCACGATTACTTTCGGCATCTCACCGAGGTCGAGCCTAAGCGGGCGGCGCTGTACCATATCAAACATTATTGCTGGCTCTGTATCAATGCCAAGGAAGCGGAGAATGTGACCCTGTCCCGCGAGGTGATCAAAATCATCCCCGAGTTTTTGAGGAAACCCAACGTGCTCGGGATCGGTGAGATCGGCCTGAATAAGAATACCGCCAACGAAGCGACGATCTTCCAAGAACACGTGGACTTAGCGATGAAGACCGACGAACTCATCTTGATTCACACGCCGCACTTGGAGGACAAGTTCAAAGGCACGCGGATGATCGTTGATATGCTGATGAACGATCAGCGGATTCAACCCCACCGCGTCTGTATCGATCACGTGGAAGAACACACCGTACGATTGGCGCTCGACAACGGTTTCTGGTGCGGGATGACGCTCTACCCCATCACAAAATGCACGCCGAGCCGCAGTGCGGATATTTTGGAAATGTACGGCCCCGAACGCATTTTGGTGAACTCCGCTGGCGACTGGGGTCACTCCGATCCACTCGCGGTGCCGGCGTTGATCCAGGAACTCAAACGGCGCGGCCACGCCGAAGCGTTGGTCGAACGGGTGGTCTATCACAACCCGCTGGAATTTTGGAAGCAATC
>JAYUBA010000813.1:0-5368 GCA_043741075.1 Frigoriglobus sp. | reverse complement strand
GGATCGCACACGCGACGGTCCAGATCGAACTGGGCGGTCCCGGCGTGCCGTGCCGTCTGGCACCGCAGGACGTCGTGTAGCTCGCCGAATTGACCCCGATCGCGTCGAGACTCTCCGTACCCGCCACGCAGCACAACGGTAACGCCCGATGATCGCCCTCCGTCGCCGCCTCGCGGCCGAGTTGATCGGCACCTTCGTGCTCGTGTTCGCCGGCACGGGGGCGATCGTCTCCGACGCCCTGACCGGGGCCGTCACCCATCCGGGGATCGCCCTGACCTTCGGGCTGGTGGTGCTCGCCCTGATCTACGCCCTCGGGGACGTGTCGGGGGCGCACCTGAACCCGGCCGTCACCCTGGGGTTCGTTGCCGCCGGCCGGTTCCCCGTCCGCGAGTTGGTCCCGTACGCGGTCGCCCAGACCATCGGTGCGGTGGCCGCGAGTCTGCTGCTGTGGGGCCTGTTCTCGGACGCCCCGACCCTGGGAGCCACGGTGCCCCGCGGGACCGCCGGCCAGTCGTTCGTGCTCGAAGTGGTGCTCACCTGGTTCCTGATGCTGGTCGTCCTGTGCGTCTCGACCGGGGCACGGGAGAAGGGCATCACGGCCGGGATCGCGGTCGGAGCGGTGATCGCCCTGGAGGCCCTGTTCGCCGGCCCGATCTGCGGGGCGAGCATGAACCCGGCCCGGTCCCTGGCCCCGGCGGTCGTGTCCGCCCGGCTCGACCACCTGTGGGTGTACCTCACGGCCCCGGTGCTCGGGGCGCTGCTGGCCGTGCCGACGTTCGCAGTGATCCGTTCCGTCCCGGAGGAGAAGAGATGAACAAGCCGAGCGTGCTGTTCGTGTGCATCGAGAACTCGAACCGGAGCCAGATGGCCGAGGCGTTCGCCCGCATCCACGGGGGCGACCGGATGGACGCCCACTCGGCCGGGTCGCGGCCGTCCGGCAAGGTGAACCCGCGGGCGATCCAGTTCATGGCCGAGAAGGGATACGACCTGTCGGCCCACACCTCGAAGTCGCTGGAACCGTTCAACGGGACGCACATCACGGTCGCGGTGACGATGGGGTGCGGGGACTACTGCCCGCTGGTGAGGGCCGACCGCCGCGAGGACTGGAACATCCCGGACCCGAAGGAACTGCCCGACGACGAGTTCCGCACGATCCGCGACCTCATCGAACAGAAGGTCCGGGAACTCCTGGCGTCGCTCGGGTGAGCGGTCGGTGGAAGCGCCGCGGTCTCCGTCTTCGACAACAGGCGCTCCATCACAATTTCGTGCAACGCGTTACTCTTCATCCTCCTCTTCGTCGTCGTCTTCATCCTCCTCTTCGTCGTCGTCGTCGTCGAGGTCATCGTCATCGAGGCCGTCTTCGTCTTCTTCATCGTCTTCATCGTCTTCAGCTTCGTCCTCGTCGATGGCCACGATGGGGAACTTCAACTCGTCCGGGTGCAGGAGTGAATCCGGGGACATAACGGGCTCCGGTATTTGGTTGCGGTTCTGTCGGCAGGAAGCAAACTAGCAACTGGTACGCCCGACGACGAATCGCGAATCTGGGGTGTACCCGTGGAACGGAGGCCGCTAAATAGCCCGCTTTCCCAAAGGAGCCGGCATGACCATCGACGGCGTTTCGCAGTCCACCGGGATCGAGCGATTGGTCGAAGTGACCGCGACCGACGACGGCATCCGGGTAAGTATTCGTGACCGGAAACTCGGCTCCGAGTTGGGGACCGTCACCGTCCCCGCCGAAGAACTGATGAGCGTCCTCACCGACCAGCCGAAGGGACTCCGAACCATCGCCGGCACCGCCGGGAGGGCGCTGGAAGTCGAGGTGCGCCGCAACGAAGTGTGGCTGGTGTGCAGCGGCCCGGACGCGGCCGTTGGACTGGACGACCTGATGGACGCCGTCGCCGGTGCCCTCCCTTCCTCGTGAGGTAACACCGTGGCCAATCGCACGTTCTTCTACACCGACCCGGTCGCCTCGCTCTGGATGGTGAAGACCTACCGCATGAAACTCCTGGCCGGCTCGTTCTGCCTCCAGCCGGAGAGCGTCGATGCCTTCCTCGAAATGCTCGGCAGGGGCGTACGGCCCGAGCGGTTCGTGGTTTCCGCCGACAGCGTGCCGGTGCTGGACCCGAAACCGGGCGACGTGGTCGAGGAGACGGCCAACGGGAAGACCAAGGTGAAGCGGCTCGCGGCGAAGGACTTCCCGCTCGCCGGGATGGACTACCAGATCCTCCAGCGGGCCGGGAAACCGTTCTTCACCCCAGATCGAGCAGCAGGCTAACGGCGGGTGTTGTTCGCGACATCTCCGCGTATTCGGCCGCGGTCTGAACGGGGAGCGGCCGTGCGGGTCTCGCGAGGATGGTGGTTACTGGGGGCAAACGGGCGACAAGGACGGCGGAATTGGCAGCGTGCTGCGACTACTCGGACTTCGGGGCGAGCCAGCGGACCGCGTTCTCCAGGAGTTGCAGCACCGGCTTCTCCTTGAACACCGGGTACGTCTCGTGACCGGGGCGGAAGTAGAACACCCGGCCCCGGCCGAGGTTCCACACCATCCCGCTGCGGAACCAGTCGCCGCTCGCCCAGCGCTCTTCGAGGATCACCTCGTCCGGTTCGGGCACGTGGAACGGCTCGGCGTACATCTCCGTTTTCGGTAGCTCGAACTTCTCCGGCAGGCCCTTCGTGATCGGGTGATCGGCCTTGAGCACCCGCACCTGACTCGGCTTGCCGTCCGCCCGGTACGCCGGGAAGCAGCAGTACGGCAGGTACACCGTCGCCTTCTCGGTGCCGTCCGGGAACTTGCGCAGGTCCGTGTAAGGCGTGAGTCGATCGCCGGCTTTCGGGACCGTGTACCGCTTGGCCGGCTCGGCATAGGTGACCTCGACCTTCGCCCCGTCGCGTTTGAGCGCCTTCTCGGCGTCGAGCCGGGTGCGCTCGTACATGGCCTCCACGAACGGCGTGGACCAGTGCGCCGAGTGCAGGGCGATCAGCGACAGCGTGCCTTCTTTGATGCGCTGGATCAGCGGTTGCGCCATCTTGGGGGTGACCTCGGCCTGCCGCACGTGGCCCCACCAGATGAGCACGTCGCAGCCGCGGACGTGCGCCGGCGACAGCCCCTTCTCGTCGTCCTCGATGCTCACGGACTTTACCGAGAGGCCCGGCTTGTCCTTGAGCTGGTCCGCGATCTGGTTGCCCAGGAAGTTGTCGTACGCCTGCTTCTGGGCGGGCTGGCGCTCGTCCCACACCACCACGCTGATCGGCTTCGCCTTCGGGTCGGCGGCGCTCGCGGTCGCGGGGAGGAGCAGCCCAGCGGCGGACGCCCGGAGGAACTCGCGGCGGGTGTTGTTCGCGTTCATGTCGTGGCCCTCAAGTGTTCAACCGGGGAGCGTGCGGGACTCGGGCTTGGCGAGCGGGTGCTGGTCCTTGCGGCCGTCCGCGACCACGGCCACCCACTCGGCGAGCCGCCGGCCCAGGAGCCGACAGGCGTTCTGGACCTCGGCGTCCCGCGGCTCGCGAGCGGCCACGGCCCCGTAATGGGCGGTCATCGTCTTGCCGGCGTAGTCGGTGACGCCGAACACCAAGAACCCGAAGTTCATCAGGACCATGTGGAGCGACTGGCACGCGATCTCGGCCCCGCCGCCCCAACCGCCCGACGACGAGAACGCGCAGGCGACCTTGCCGTCCACCTTGCCCCAGTGGTCGAACATGGCCTCGTCCCAGAACCGCTTCATCCGCCACGACAGCACGCCCATGTTGGTCGGGCTCCCGACCGCGAGCCCGTCGCACCAGTACACGTCGTCCGGCGTGGCCGCGGCCACCTCGCGAACGCGGACCTCGGAGCCGGGGATGAGCCCGGCCCCTTCGGCCACGAGTGCGGCCATCTTCGCGGTGCTCCCGCTGGCCGAGTGGTACAGGACCAGAACTTTTCCCATGCCGTGGTGGGCTCCGGTGCGGTCGGGGTGCGTCTTTTACACATTGGTACGATACGGTCGCCGTGCCGGTCTGGGAGGCCGTCGCCGGCCGTCCACGGTTGCTTCCGAGAGCGGGCACGCCGGACAGTCGTAGCGGCATGCGGTCCACAGTCCGACCCTGGGTCTGGGTCCAAAGCCGAGAACGAGAAACGCAATGAGTTCGTATTTGCGGTCGCGGTAGTTCACGCCCCCACCGGTTGTACGCGGGCACCGTCGCGTCGCCGCTTCGGACCGTCTTCGTACTCACAAAATCCCTGCCAACTCGTAAAGGCCGCTCCGTCGTCGGTGACCCAGACGCCGCACGCGGCCCCCATGTGATGGAACCAGGGGAACGGATCGGCACACGCCGGCAGGGCACGCATGGCCCGGAGCAGCCGCTTCCGTGCCACGGCCGCGGTCAAACGGGTCAGCAGGCCCGCCGCCGGGGACGCCCGGAGCAGCGGGACCACTCGCCGTGCCGCCCGCCGCACGGTGTAACCAGAGACGCCCAGCAGCCCGCCCACCCCCCAGTCCCGCGGGAACCGTACGAACAGGAGCGTCGCGAGGACGCCGTCGCTCAGGTCCAATAGGGGCGGACGGCCCCGCGGCGAGGGCTGACCGTGCGGCGGACGCGCCCGCCGCGCCCGCTCGTAGGCCTCAAACGCGGGACGGATCTTCTCGACCAGTTTCTCGAACGCCTCAACGGCTAGGCCCGCGAGTGCCCGGAACGCCTCGTCGGACTGGACCAGTTTCTTGCAGTAAGGTCGCATGACGGCCTCGAACGGGTCAGAGGAGTGACCGCGGGCGAATTTTGCTTCACCATCCAAGGGGGTTATTTGAACGCGCAACGGAAGTCGCCGGACAGTTCTCGGCCGGGTGGCGACCGACCGGAGGGACAGAGTGCTCGCCAGCAGCCCTGGAGCCCGGTTTCCCAAATCCGAGGCCGCAGCCGGCCGTCAACTGCCCTGACACTACCCGATTTAACGGGTTTTTAGCAACGGTAGCGGAGTCGCAGTGAGCACGAAGAGCGCCCGGACGGTCACTGAAGAAGGAGTTACGAAGTGGTAACGGGGTGCTATTGGGCGAGGAAGTGCGAACCGAGGGGTTCAGCGTGCGCCGCTTTTTGGGTGGTTGGGACGCTTTCGACGGGGTTCGAGGTCCGTCGCGGAGCGAGCGTCAACTCGGAAACAGTCAGCTTTCCGTGAGCCTTGTGGTCATCACTGCCGGCTTCCTGCCATGGCGGACAAGAACGCGTCGGAGTTGCTGCCGGGATGCCGTTTGTAGTTCCAGGGCTCATCGTGATGAGATGTTCACCGAGAAGGCTTCGGTTTGGCCACATTCTCCGCTACGCTCTTCTTGGTTCGGGGAAGGTGCTTCGCGAGACCCGCCTGAACCGCTCCGATGGCTGCGTCGGCGTTCTTGACGAG
>JAYUBA010000812.1:0-5370 GCA_043741075.1 Frigoriglobus sp. | reverse complement strand
CTTCCTCAGCCCAGGGCAACGCCCTGGGTTGCGACCACCGACGCCTCCAAGCGCTACTCTGGACACGCCCCATGACCCGGCTCCGCCTGATCGTCCTGGCCCTGCTGTTCATCGCCCCGTTCGCGTTCCTCATGGGGGCGGGCGGCTACCACCTGTGGAACACCGGGTGGATGGTGTGGGCGTGGATCCCCATGTTCCTCTGCTTCGTCACCACCTACTTCCTCGCGTGGCGGTGGACCAAGCGTGACAGTCTGCCGTCCACCGAAACCGCCGCGCCGGGCTACTGGACCGACCGCGATCAGGTGGCCTGGGCGAAGGTGACCGAGAAGGCCAAGTCGTTCGAGAAGGTGACCACCGACCACATCGAGAACCCCAAGCACTTCATGGACCTGACCCTCGACCTGGCGAAGCAGGTCGCGGAGGTGTACAACCCCGGCGCGGACGACCCGTTCGAGCACCTCACGCTCCCGGAGGTGCTCGCGTGCGTCGAACTCGCGTCCGCCGACCTCGACGAGCTGGTGCAGAAGTACGTGCCCGGTTCGCACCTGCTCCGCATCCGCGACATGAAGCGGGCGCGCAAGGCGGTCGGCTGGTACAAGACCGGCATGAACGTGTACTGGGCCGGGGCCGCCATCTTCGACCCGGTGCAAACGATCCTCCGCTACGCCGCGTCTCGGGCCGCGCTCGGCGGCCTGATCGACCGCATCCAGGACAACGTTATCCTGTGGTTCCACACCGCGTTCATTCACAACCTGGGCCGCTACCTGATCGAGCTGAACAGCGGGCGGCTGAAGGTCGGCGCGACGCGGTACCGCGAACTGCTCGCGCAGCACCAGGCGCCGCCGGCCGACGACCCGAACGCCCGCCCGGCCCCGACGGACGCGGACCTCGGTGAAGCCGCCATCACCACGGCCGCCACCACGGCGACCGGCCCGAAGGCGATCACCCTGAGCGTGCTCGGCTCGGTGAAGGCCGGCAAGTCGAGTATCGTCAACGCGCTCCTCGGCCGCACCGCCGCGACCGTGGACCGCCTGCCCGTGACCGCTGGCGTTCGCTACGATTACTTGCTGCCAGACGGCCAGCCCGTAAGCATTCTCGACACCAGCGGCTACGGCCAGGACGGGCCGTCCGACGCGGACTTCGCCGCCGCGGTGGAAGCGTCCCGCGACGCCGACCTCATCCTGCTGGTCACCCAGGCGGTGAACCCCGGTCGGCAGAACGACGTGGACCTGCTCGACCGGCTGCGGGCGTGGTTCGCGGCCAAGCCGCACCTGAAGATGCCGCCGGTGGTGGTGGTCGTGTCGCACATCGACCTGTTGAGTCCGAAGGCCGAGTGGACGCCGCCGTACGACTGGCAGCACGGGACGCGGCCGAAGGAAGTGAACATCCGCGAGTGCGTGGGCGTGGTGAAGGAGCAGGTGGGCGAGCGCGCGTCGGACATCGTGCCGGTGTGCGGGCGCGAGGGCGAGCGGTTCGGGGTGGTGGAGGGGCTAATCCCCGCGTTGGCGTCGCACCTCGACCACGCCCGCGGCACGGCGGTGCTGAAGGCGTTCGACGCGGAGGCGAGCACCGGGCAGTACGAGAAGATCGGCGCGCAGGTGGTCGAAGGCGGCCGGCGGGTGCTCGGCATCCTGCGCGACGCGTTCAAGAAGAAGTAGGGGGAAGCGAAGACCCCTCACCCGCGGCGAAGCGCCGCGACCTCTCCCCGGAAGCCGGAGCGAGGTGGCACCGTGCTTGTTTGTGAAGCTACGCGTACCGAACAGCCACACGAAGCAAGGATGTCTTCACCTCGCCCCGGCTTTGCGGGGAGAGGTCGGCGAGTTCTCGAGCCGGGTGAGGGGTCTTCGTCTTCTCTTCAACACGCCCGTTGCATCCGCGTGGCAGTCCGGTACGATGGGGCCACTTCGATGCCTCATCCCTCACCGGGCCGCGCCATGTCGCACACGAACCCCACCCGCCGCGACTTCATCCGCGCCACGGCCGCCGGTGCCGCGGGCCTCGCCCTCGCCGAGACGGCCACAGGAAGCTCAAGCCCCCCGCTCCGGTTGGGCACCGCGAAGAGTTGCATCTTCATCAACATGGTGGGCGGGCCGGCGCACCTCGACACCTTCGACCCGAAGCCGGGCGCGCCGTCGGACGTTCGCGGACCGTTCCGCCCGATCCAAACGAAGGTGCCCGGCATCCACGTCAGCGAACTGTTCCCGAAGCTGGCGAAGCTGTCGGACAAGTTCAGCCTGATCCGCTCGATGTACCACGACGCCCCGCCGGTCCACGAGTGCGGGTTCCAGTTGCTGAACACCGGCCGCCTCTTCCGCGACGGCCCCGAGTGGCCGAACGTCGGCGCGGTTGTGTCGCACCTGAAAGGTGCCCGACCGGATGGTGCGAAGTCATGGGACTTACTCCCATCACCGCAGGTGGTGACGGGAATTAGCGTGAGTCACGGCTTCAGTTCCGGGTGGCTGCCTGCTGCGAATTACGGCCCGCTTACGGGAGGTTCCGACGCGGATTGGTTGCCGTTCGGGATCGGCCTTGCGATGGCGGCTTCATCGGTGAAGGGTGGCACCCGATTCGTCACCGTCAACCAGTTCTCAACGGTATTCGATGCCCCTTCCTGGGACTGTCACGCGGACGGCGGGTCGCTCCGGACCACCCTGAACGACATTCGAGACACTGTGGCGCCGAGGTTCGACCTCGATTTCGCCTCCCTGCTCGAAATGCTCAACCGATTCGGGTTGCTCGATTCCACGCTCGTAGTCGCGACGGGCGAGTTCGGGCGCACGCCGAAGCTGAACTCCAACGGCGGGCGCGACCACTGGGCCGGGTGCTGGACGGCGCTCGTCGCCGGCGGCGGCGTGAAGGGCGGGCGCGTGATTGGCCGCTCCGACCGCACCGGCAGCGAACCGACCGACCGCCCGGTTTCGCCGCAGGAACTGGTCAGCAGCATCTTCCACGCGCTCGGCGTCCCGCCCGACGCGACCATCCCCGGCCCCGACGGCGCGCCGGTCGCGGTGTACCCCGGCGCGCCGGTCGCGGAGTTGTTCTGAAGCCGAGTTAAGACAGCCACAGATTTCACAGATGAAGAAGGATCGGACATGAAGACGGCATTCAATCGGGTTCTCTTTCTGATCCTGTCTTCATCCGTGTTATCTGTGGCTCCTCTTCTTTCTGCCGAGCCACTTCCGAACACCAAGCCGCTGACGGACGACGGCAACCTGTCCGAGAAGCAGGTCGCGGGGATGCACAAGTACCTCGACCGCGAACTCGCCGGTGCCGCGAAGAAGGAGCGGGCGAAGCTCTGGAAGACCGACACGACATCGGCCGAAGCTTTCTCGAAGTCGGTCGAGCCGAACCGCGAGCGCCTGCGGAAGTACCTGGGCGTCGCGGACAAGCGGTCCGCCCCGCACTTGGAGTACCTCGGCACCCCGGAGCGCCCGGCGGTCGCGCAAACCGACCGCTACCAAGTGTTCGCGGTCCGCTGGGCCGTGCTGCCGGGCGTCGATGCCGAAGGGCTTCTCCTCGAACCGCGGGGCAAGGTCGTCGGGGCGGTCGTCGCGGTTCCGGACGCGGACCAGACGCCGGAGCAACTCGTCGGGCTGGCACCGGGATTGCCCGCCATCTCGCAGTTCGCGCGGCGGCTCGCGGAGAGCGGGTGCCGCGTACTGGTGCCAACGCTAATCGACCGTAAGGACACTCTGTCCGCCAGCCCAAAGCTCGGCCGCACGACCAACCAACCGCACCGCGAGTTCATTCACCGCATGGCCTACGAAATGGGCCGCACGCTGATCGGGTACGAAGTCCAGAAAGTGCTGGCCGCCGTCGATTGGTTCAGCGCCGCGAAGGACAAGGTGCCGGTGTGGGCAGCGGGCTACGGCGAGGGTGGGCTGGTCGTGCTGTGTGCGGGTGCGCTCGACACGCGGATCGAGCGGCTGGCCGTCGATGGCTACTTCGGGGCGAAGCCGGACGTGTGGAACGCCCCACTCGACCGCAACGTGTGGGGTCTATTGCACGAGTTCGGCGACGCGGAACTCGCCGCGCTCGCCGCGCCGCGCCTCGTTTACATCGGGGTCTGCGAGACGCCCAAGTTCGACGGGCCGGCGAAACCGCAGCCGGGGCGCGGCGGCGGCGCGGCCCCCGGCACGCTGGGCGGCTGCCCCATCGAACAGATCGAAGCCGAATGGAAGCGCATTATCGACCTGACCGGCGGAGCGGCTGTCAGCAAGTGCCAGATGGCCCGCTCCGAGAAGCTGATCGCGGCGGCGGGCCTCGACCAACTCGTTCTCCCTGAGGCACTGTGGAACAAGACTACCGACGGCCGCGTTCCGCCCACGGACCTACGCGAGAAGTTCGACTCCGCGGCGCGGCACAAGCGGCAGTTCGACCAACTCGTCGCGCACGTCCAGAAGCTGTGGCGCGACTCCGACGCGACGCGTAAAGATTATTGGAAGAAGGCCGACGCGAGTTCCCCGGAAGCGTGGGAAAAGTCGTGCGAGCCGTACCGCGACTACTTCCACACGGAGGTGATCGGCAAGCTTCCTGACCCCACAATGCCGCTCAACCCGCGGACGCGGCAGGTGTACGACGAGAAGACGTTCACCGGCTATGAAGTGATGCTCGATGTATACGACGACGTATTCGCATACGGCATCCTTCTACTTCCGAAAGACCTGAAGCCCGGCGAGAAGCGGCCGGTGGTCGTGTGCCAACACGGCCTCGAAGGCACGCCGCGCGACACGATCGAAGTGGAGAAGCGGCCGGTCTACAACCACTTCTCGCGCCGGCTCGTCGAGCTTGGATATATCGTGTACGCCCCGCAGAACCCGTACTACGGCGAGAACAAGTTCCGCCAGTTGCAGCGGAAGGCCAACCCGCTCAAGCTGTCGCTGTTCAGCTTCATCATCCGGCAGCACCAGCGCTCGCTCGACTGGCTCGAGACGCTGCCGAACGTGGACCCGAAGCGGATCGCGTTCTACGGCCTCAGTTACGGCGGGAAGACCGCGATGCGCGTCCCGGCCGTCGAAAAGCGGTACTGCCTGTCCATCTGCTCCGGCGACTTTAACGAGTGGATCGGCAAGAACGTATCAATCGACTTGGATCGAAGTTATATGTGGACGCGTGAGTACGAGATGTATGAGTTCGATCTCGGCAACACGTTCAACTACGCGGAGATGGCGTACCTGATCGCCCCGCGGCCGTTCATGGTGGAGCGCGGCCACGACGACGGGGTGGGCACCGACGAGATGGTGGCCTACGAGTTCGCGAAGGTCCGCTACCTGTACGCGAACAAGCTCAAGATTCCTGAGCGGACGACGATCGAGTGGTTCGCCGGCGGCCACCAGGTCAACGCGAAGGAGACGTTCGCCTTCTTGAAGA
>JAYUBA010000811.1:0-5371 GCA_043741075.1 Frigoriglobus sp. | reverse complement strand
GGCTGGCCTTGTCCGCGGTCGGGAACTCCTTCGGCAGCGCCAGCGTCACCTTGCCGGTCGCGGCCCACTCGGTCCCGCGCGTGACCGTGCCCGCGAAGCCCCAGCACTTCATCGCGGTCGCGTCGTGGCCCATCGGCGTGTGGAACACGCGGCCCTTACCGTAAGCAACGGTCCAGATCATCGGCTCGTGCGTCTTCGTGCCCTTCGAGTACGCGGTCGCCAGCACCGTCACGTTCTCGATCGGCCCGCGCATGTTGTCGTACAGTTCGTCCTTCACGTGCAGCCACTCCTTCGGCATTCCCTTCGTGACCGGGTGTTCGGCGTCGCGGAGCTTCACCGTGAACGGGCCGGTGTACCGGTGGCCGGAGCCGTCGTCCTTGCCGGCGTCCACCAGAACCTCCTTGCCGTCGTCGTCGAACTTCAGCCGCTTGCCGTCCTTCGCGCCGCGCCAGCCCATGCCGATCATCTGGTTGTACTCCTTCCACCCGCCGAACGCGTTGTTCGCGGCGTGAACCACCACGAAGCCGATCTTGCCGTCCTTCAACAGCGCGTCGAAGTCGTCGTTGAGCGGCTGGCCCCACGGCTCGCCGTTGTAGTTGCTCACGACCACCTGGTACTTGCTCAGGTCGGGGCGGAACTTCGCCATCGCGTCCTTGTCCCCCTTCGGCGGGCTGGTCGCCACGTCCACCGTGAAGCGGCCCGCGTCCTCGTAAATCTTCTTCAGCACGGGCGTGGTCTGCTGCCAGTTGTGGTTGTTCTGGCCGTCGATGACGAGCACCTTGATCTTCTCGTCGGCGGCACCGGCCGACAGCGCGGCGGCGGAGAGGATCACGAACGCGGAGAGGAATCGCATGAGAGGGCTTCCGTGAAGGAGGGCGGGCGGACGGGACACCGGCGGCATTCAGATTGTGCGAGTTACCCCGGCGGCGCGTCAACAGGATAGAATGGAGACGGCGAAAGTTCTCTCACCAGGAGCGGCCATGAGCCACGACGAACACGACGTAGTGAAAGTGTACTCCGGTCCGATGGTGACGGTCGAACTGTACCAGCAGGCGCTCACGGACGCCGGGGTCGCGAGCAACGTGGTCGGGCTGGAGCTGATCGCGAGCTTCGGTAGCGCGATCCCCGGTTCGGTCGAACTGTGGGTGAAGAGCGAGGACGCCGACAAGGCGCTGGCCGCCATCAAGATGTTCGAGGCGGACAAGGGCGTGATGGCGTGAAATGCCCGGCGGCGGCACGCGTCCTCCCTTCGGACTATTCACATCCGGCGGAGGTCGTCATGCGCCGTGGAATCACGCTCATCGAACTGATAATCGTGGCCGCCATCGTCGTATTGTTGGTGGCGCTCTTGCTGCCGGCGGTGCAGAAGGTGCGTGAGTCCGCGGCGCGGATGAGTTGCGCAAACAACCTCAAACAATTCGGTCTTGCATGCCACAACTACCACGACACGAGTACCCACTTCCCGCCGGGTACGATGCCGGAGTCGATACTCTCGCCGGAGCAGCGGTTGAGCTTTCACATCGTCATTGTGCCGTATGTTGAGTGCGATAATCTCTATTCCTCGCTCGCGCTGAAGGAAGCGTGGGACTCGGAACGAAACATCAGCGTGATGGCGCAGCGGACTTACAAGCGGTACCAATGTCCGTCGTGGCTTGGCCCCAAAGGACCGGATGCGAGCCTCGCGGCGACCGGCCACCTCGCGATCACCAATTACATCGGCGTTGCGGGCGTGGGCGCCGACGCCGCGACGCGCCCGGCCGACGCGCCGGGCAACGGCATCTTCGGCTACGACCGCACGATTGCGATGAAGGACGTGAAAGACGGCCTCGGAAACACCGCGCTGATGTTCGAGACGGGGCGCGAGGTCGGGCCGTGGATTCGCGGCGGGCCGAGTACCGTTCGCGGGGTGGACGTGGATGATGCGCCACTCGCGGGCACCGACCGGCCGTTCGGCGGCACGCACCCAAAAGGGTTCAACGTCCTGCTCGCAGACGCGTCCGTGCGATTCACATCGAACGACATCAGCCCCGCGATCCTTGCGGCGCTGGTCACCGTCGCCGGTGGCGAGGAGATTCCCGCGAACTGGTGACGCGCCGTTCCCGCTCCTTCACTTCCCATCGCCGCGCCGCCCTGATACCCTCGATAGTACCCCGCCCGCCGAGGAACCCGCCGATGCCGCTCTCCGGCTCCCGCCACTTCGCGCTTCTCGCCCTCTTGCTCGCCGCCGTCGTCCTTTCAGGTGTGAACGCACCCGGACGCGCGCAGCCCAAAGACAAGGACAAGGTCGATCCCGACCACGTCGCGAAGATGGCGAAGGGCACCGAACTCTTCAAGGCGGGCGTGCGCGGCGTGCTTCAGGCGAAGTGCGTGAAGTGCCACAGCGGCGAGAAGATCGAGGGCGAGTTCGACATGAACACCCGCGAGGCGCTCCTCAAGGGCGGCGGGCGGGGGGCCGGCGTCGTGCCCGGTGACCACAAGAAGAGCCTCATCTACCAACTCGCGGCGCACCAAAAAGAACCGCACATGCCGCACGAGCGGGCCAAGCTCGCGGACACGGATGTCGCCAAAATCGCGGAGTGGATCGACCTCGGTGCGGCCTACGACAAGCCGTTCGTCGCCATCGACGAGACCGCGTGGACGAAGAAGATCACCCCCGTCGAGGGGAAGAAGCACTGGTCGTATCAACCTTTGCGAATCGGCAAGCCGCGGGCGGGCGGGAATCCCATTGATGCTTTCCTGTTGGAGAAGCTGGAGAAGGCCGGCATCAAGCCGAACGCGGCGGCCGACAATCGCACGCTCGTCCGCCGCGCGTACCTCGGCCTCGTCGGGCTGCCGCCGACGCCGGAGCAGGTCGATGCGTTCGTGAAGGACGGGCCGCCGGCGGCGTTCGACAAGGTGATCGACGGGTTGCTCGCGTCGCCGCACTTCGGCGAGAAGCAGGCGCGGCACTGGCTCGACCTCGTGCGGTTCGCCGAGAGCCACGGGTTCGAGCACGACTACGACCGGCCCACCGCGTACCACTACCGCGACTTCGTCATCAAGGCGCTGAACCAAGATGTGCCGTTCGACACGTTCGCGAAGTGGCAATTGGCGGGCGACGAGATCGCCCCGAACGACCCGCTCGCGATGATGGCGACGGGCTACCTCGCGGCCGGCGTTCACAGCACGCAGATCACCAAGAACGAGGCCGAGCGGCACCGGTACGACGAACTCGACGACATCCTCGGCAACATCGGCCCCACGTTCCTCGGCCTCACGGTCGGCTGCGCGCGGTGCCACGACCACAAGTTCGACGCGATCCCCGCGCGCGACTACTACCGGATGCTCACCGCGTTCACGACGGTCGTCCGCACGGAGGTGGAACTCGACCTGGAGCCGGAGAAGTACGCGCTTCAGAAGGCCGCGTTCGACACCGAACACAAGCGGTTCACGGAGGCGCTCGCGAAGTTCGAGAAGGAGCAGTTGCCGGTGCGGTTCGCGGCGTGGGAGAAGGACCGTGCGGGGAAGGCGCTCCCGGCCGACGGCTGGGTGCTACCGCGGGTCGCGTCGAGCAAGTCGGCCGGCGGCGCGACGCTCACCGCGCAACCCGACGGCAGCGTGCTGCTGTCCGGCAAGAACCCGACGACCGAGACGCTTACCTTCGAGCTGCTGACCGACCTGGAGAGTATCAAGTCGCTGCGGCTGGAGGCGCTGGCGCACGCGTCGCTGGTGAAATCTGGGCCGGGCCGCGCCGCCAACGGCAACTTCGCGCTCTCGGACGTCCGCGTGCTGGCCGAGGCCGTCGTGAACAAGGAATGGCTGCCGCCGGTGCGGGTGAAGCTGACCAGCGCCCGCGCCACGTTCGAGCAGAAGGGCTTGGGGGTGTCGGCCGCGATCGACGACGACGTGACGACCGCGTGGGCCATCGACCCGCAGTTCGGCAAGGATCACGCCGCCGCGTTCGCGTTCGAGAAGCCGGTCGGGTTCGCCGGCGGCACGAAGCTCACCGTCACGCTGTCGTTCAACAACAACACCGGCCACGGCATCGGCCGCCCGCGGTTCAGCGTGAGCGGCGGCGCGGAACCGGCGCTCACCGCCCCCGCGACCACCGAAGCGGTTCGCGCCGCGCTCGCGGTGGGTGCCGACAAGCGGACGCCGGAGCAGGCCGCCGCCGTGCTGACGTGGTACGCACCACAGGACGCGGAGTTCCTGAAGCTTCAGAAGGCCGAGCGCGACCACGCGGCGACCGCACCGCAGCCGAACAAGGTGAAGGCGCTCGTTTCGAGCGAAGGCTTGCCCGCGATCCGGCTGCACACGCAGGGCGACGACTTCCTGAAGGAGACGCACTTCCTCAAGCGCGGCGACCCGGCGCAGAAGTCCGGCGTCGCGTCGGTCGCGTTCCTGCAAACGCTGATGCCGGACGCAGAGGCACAGACGAAGTGGCTGAAGCCCGCCCCGCCGGGAAGCCGGCTCAGCTACCAGCGCACCGCGTTCGCCAACTGGCTGACCGACGCGAACGGCGGGGCCGGGCACCTCCTCGCGCGCGTCACCGTGAACCGACTCTGGGCGCAGCACTTCGGCCGCGGGCTGGTCGCCACGGTCAGCGACTTCGGCGTTCGCGGAGACGCGCCGAGCCACCCGGAGTTGCTCGACTACCTCGCGAGCGAACTCATCCGCAACGGGTGGAAGCAGAAGCCGATTCACAAGCTGATCGTGACCAGCGCCGCGTACAAGCAGAGTTCCGCGCGCGACGAGGCGAAGGCCAAGCTCGACCCGGAGAACAAGCTCGTGTGGCGGCAGCCGGTGCGGCGGTTGCAAGCGGAAGTGATTCGCGACAGCATCCTCGCGGTCGGCGGGCGGCTGAACACGACGATGTACGGCCCCGGCACGCTGAGCGAAGAGAGCCAACGGCGGAGCATCTACTTCACCGTGAAGCGGAGCAAGCTGATCCCGTCGCTGGTGGTGTTCGACGGCCCGGACGGCACCACCGGCGTGGGCGACCGGCCGAACACGACGGTCGCCCCGCAGGCGCTGTACCTGATGAACAATCCGCACGTGCGCGCCGCGGCCTACGGCCTCGCGAAGCGCGCCTCCGCCGACGGCAAGGCGACCGACGCGGACGCGGTGGCGCGGGCGTATCGGATCGCGCTATGTCGCGAGCCGACGAAGGACGAACTGGCCGACGCGCTGGCGTTCCTGAAGGGCCACACCGGGGCCGCCCGCGAAACCGCCCTGGCCGACCTGTGCCAGGTGCTGTTCTGCCTGAACGAGTTCCTATACGTGGAGTGATGAAGTTAACAGTACAGCGCGGGTTCCTCGCCGTTTCGTAAGCTGTTCATCGGGGAGGACAACCGATGACGGAGCAGGAAATCGTGGCTCTGGGGCCGGCGTT
>JAYUBA010000810.1:0-1561 GCA_043741075.1 Frigoriglobus sp. | reverse complement strand
GGTCCAGACGACCCCGACGCGCTCCTGAAACGTCACTTGCCACTGTTCGCACAGTGCTCCGATCATACAGCCGACGTGTAGAGACCAATGCTGAAGGGGGAGGTCGGCGGCGCTTCGCCGACGGGTGGGGGTAGGACTCCTCGACCTCTAGAGGTTCACCCCCACCACCCGCCTCCGATGAAGCATCGGAGGCGACCTCCCCCTCCAGGGGAGGTCAAGAACAAGAGGCGCGCGGGCTACACCGGGACGAGGTAGGTGCCGACGAGCCGGTCCTGCGGCGGGCGGGTCGGGAACCGCAGCGCGACCGCCGCGTACACCGGCAGCAGCGCCGCGGCGGCCAGCCACAGCCCGGCCGCGAGGTACGACTGCCGCGGCGCGTGGATCTGGAGCAGGGTCGAGCCGAAGAGGAGTCCCGCCACCGGGAGCCACACCATCGCCGCCCGCGCCGCGCACTGGCGGCGGGAGGCCGGCCGCCCGTCCGCCCGCACGATCGCGACGCCCGTCAGCATCAGCGACGCCCCGCCGCGCAGGACCGCCGCCAGAAGGATCAGTCCCAGCAGAACCACCGCGAACGCCGCGTACGTCGGCGCCTGGTCGGCGCCCCACGGCGCGTTCGACCGGCCGGCGGCGGATTTGTCCGGCGCCCCGGCCCACAGCACGATCTCGCGTGCCGCGGTTCGGCCGGCCGTACTCTCCGCGTTCGGCACGCCCCGGTCGCGCCACCACCGCTGGGGGAGGAGCAGTTCGGACCGCCGCACGTCGGCCTCGGCCTGCGTTCGTGCGGCGAGGTCGTTCACCCGCACCTGGAGTCGCGGGTTGGCCAGCGCGGCGTCGAGGGCGCGGTTCGGGCCGTCTGACAGCTTCGCCCGCTCGGCCGGGTCGGCGAGCGCGGCGACCGTCCACCGCGCCTGTGCGGCGTGCGACTCGGCGTCGAACGACATGCCCACCGAAACGACGAACGCGAGCACGAAGAGGACGGCGAGCGGCACCGCCAGCAGTACTGCCTGCATGCCCAGGTGCGCGGCCCGCACGGCGGGCGTCACCTCCGGCCGGTGGGCGTGCGTTTCCGCCAGTTCCTTCTGAAATTCGGCCAGCGGGAGGTCGGTCGCGAACAGCCGGTTCAGCACCGGCATCGCGTGCGCCGGGAGCGGCGCGGACACGCCCCCGGTGGTCGAGCGCGGCTGCCCCTCCAGGGCGAGCGACGCGGCTTCCCGCAGCACCGCGAGCGGCGCGTTCGGCCGGTAGCGGGCCGCGCACAGCGGGAAGTCGAGCACCTGCACCCGCCCGTTCGGCTCCACCCACACGTGGTCGAGCGCGAGCCGCGGCGGAACCGAGCCGTCGGCCTGCGCGGCGCGGAACTCGTCCACCAACTGTTCGAGCAGGTACCGCGCGTCGGCCCACGGCAGCGGGCGGCCGGGGCGGACCGTTTCGACCAGCGGCCCGCCGAGCGGGGCGGCGTATGCGGCCCAGTCGTAGCCCGCGCCGCCCCAGGCGACGGTCCCGGTGCCGAGCCGCCGGAGGCGCGTGGGCCGGGCCGGGTCGGCGGGGAGCGCCGCACCGC
>JAYUBA010000809.1:0-5371 GCA_043741075.1 Frigoriglobus sp. | reverse complement strand
CGCCCGACCGCCCGACGGCGGCCGAGGTGCCCGCGGACGACGTGCCGGAACCGTACCACCAACTGCTCGTCCACACGCACCACATGACCGTCACGGTCGAGCGGTTCTACGGCTCCCCCGTGAACGTGCGGGTGCTGAACTGTCGCCGTGCGGGCAACGAGTACGCCCGTAAAATCCTCCTGACTTTGAAGGACGATTCGCGCGCGGTCGTGCAATTCGGCCTGGTGCGGATCAACCTCGGCGTGTGCCCGGAACCGGTGCGCAACGCGATCATCGAAGGCAAGACGCCGCTGGGCCGCGTGCTCATCCAGCACGACATGCTCCGGCGCATCGAACCCGTCGCGTTCCTCCGCGTCGCGCTGTCGCCGACGATGGCCGAATGGTTCCGCGTGCCGCCGGGCACAGAGACCTTCGGACGTATCGGCGTCATCTACACCGGCGACCGCCCGGCGGTGGAAGTGCTGGAGATCCTGGCACCTGTGCATGGCGCACGGCCGGCGTGAGCCGGCCGGTGCGGCCAGAATCACCCCATCGGCAAGTGATCCTTGCCCGGAATCTGGACCGGGGCCAGCGAGCCCTTGCTTCCGTTCACCAGCGACACCAGGTCCGGTGCGCCGACGGGCGTCGGGAGCGCGAAGAGTTCGCCGTACATGTACCCGCACCGGGCGCCGTGGAAGCCGCTCGCGGAGCGGATCATGTGCTCGACGCGCGCGAACCGGGCCGCGTCGAACTGCGACTCGTACGCCCGCACCGCCGCGACCTTCGCGTCGATCGTGTCGGAGATATCGACGACGAACTGACTGTGCCAGTGGCGCTGTTCCGCCTCGAACGGGAACGGGGCATACACGAGGTGCGGGACGCGGTACGGGCCGGTGCCGTCGAACCGCTCGTCCCACTTGGTCAACTGCGAGTAAAAGCGTGCCGCTTCGCCGATGAGTTGGCCCTGGTGGTGGTCGGGCGAAGCCGCGGGCGTTCGCCCGGCCGCGATGATGACGATGCCGGGGCGGTACTTGCGGAACTGCGTGGCGAGCGCGAACCGCGCCTCCGGGCCGTCCATCAGCACGCGGTTGGGCAACTCCACGTTCACGCGTAGCGGCACGTTGAGGATTCGCCGCGCCTCTTCGGCCTCCTTCTTCCGCGTGTCGAGCGAGCCGCGCGGGGTCGGTTCGCCGCTGGTGAGGTCGAAGATGCCGACCTTGTAGCCCTGCTTGACGAGCTTCGCGAGTGTGCCGCCGCAGAGGATTTCGAGGTCGTCCGGGTGCGGCGCGACGGCAATTACGTCGAGCCGTTCGGGAAGGGAATCATCGGCCAAGGCTGTTCCTCCGCGGGTGACGTGAGCACGGTTGGTGTACGGGGAATACACCCGCGGAGCCGGGCACTTTCAGCCGCGGCCGATCCGACTTGCTGCTCGCGGGGTCGCGATCTATCCTGAACGCATCGGGCCAAGTGGCGGAATGGCAGACGCACTCGACTCAAAATCGAGCGCCGAAAGGTGTGTGGGTTCGAGTCCCACCTTGGCCACCTGAACATCAGGACAGTATCGGACGCCATCGGACAGGACTGGACGGAACGCCGTGTTTTCTAGCGTTTCCTCGATTCCTGTCCGATCCTGTCGTTTCCCGTCCGCTGCTGTCTGCGCCGCATTCTGCGCCACAAGTGCGCCGGATTCTGCGCCGCCTGAGAGTGCTTTCTGGAAGTCCGAGTCGAGGGTCTGAAGGTAGTGCCCCAGCGCGATTTTCGGGGTGTTGCCGATCCAAGCCGTGACGACGTGGATCGGGTGATTCTGCATCAGGTCCGTTTCGCAACTCGCCCGCAAGTTCTGGAACAGCCGCGGCCACGTCTGCAAACCCGCGCGGCGGATGAGTTTCTCGAACGTCGTCCGCATGTTCGTGTTCAGCCAACCGCCCTCCCCTTGAGCCGCCGCCCGATAGCCGTTCCCCTGTGACCCGCTGACGACGAACACTTCGCCCGGTGCCGCGAGTTCGTGGGCGTCTTCGAGGTGCGGACGAAGCCGCGCGAAGATCGGAACCACCCGATATTCCCGCCCTTCGAGGTGTTCCGTTTTCGGGGAAGTCACCGTCATGCGCCCGCTGGCAAAGTCCACGTTCTCCCACTTGAGGGACAGCACCTCGGACGGGCACCGCATCCCGGCGAAGCGCGCCAGTGCCACTATCGTTCGCCAGGTCGGGTTAGCCGCGTCGATGAGCGTTAGGGTTTGGGATTCGGTGATGTAGTGACGGCGCTCGATGGGGTTCGTGTTCTTGCCCTTCACGTCGGCGAACGGGTTCTCGCTGACGAGTTTCAACTTCAGGGCGTGATTGAACAGCATCTTGGCCATCTTTAACCGGCGGTAGATGGTGGCACCCGCGAGTTCCTTGTCCTGATAGAACTGCTTGAACCTCTCTGCGTTCTCCACGGTGACGGCGCGCAGGTCCGCACCGGCCCCGTTCACGGTCGTGAGGTCGTCGGCAACGCGGCGGATGGTGATGAGGGTTGCACCCTTGGTGTGCCCGTCGTTCTTTCGCCCGGCGATGTAGTTGTCGAGGAAGTCCCGGAGCTTGCGAGATTCGCGCGCCCGAACTAATCCGACGGCGGCCAACTTCTCCGCCAGTTCTTCGCCGATGCTCCCGACCCAAGCGGCGGTTTCGTTGTCCAGGGGCGTCTTAGTGGCGAGCGCCGCGGCGAGCACCTCGACGCGTAACTTGATCGTCTCGGCGAGCTTCTTGTTTACCTTGCCGAGGCGAATCGCCCGACGTTTCTTGTCGGTGCCGATGAAGAGGATTCGGATACCGCCGCTCGCGTCTTTGCTGATGGAAGCCATGACCGGAACCTTTCTGAGAAGGGCCACCGCCGGCCGCCCCGCGCTTCTCAGGTTGCGGGGTCGGCCGGGCAGGCCAAGGGCGGATGGAGCATAACCTGTGGTCGCACGGCGCGCGATGTCGGTAACGTCATCGCTCCGTGTCCTGTCGGAGCGCACTTGGCAGTTCCAGATGCACCAACGCATCTTGAGACCCGCGGTGTCAGCAGGGTGGGAATTGCTCCCGCGTCCGCATCAGTTCGAGCGTGTCGAGCAGGGCGTAATGCTCCGCCAGTTCGCGTGGCAACCCGCCGGACATTTCGCGGATGTGGGAGCGCTCACGGTAGACGGTCCGCCATTGCTCGGACAGGTCGTCGGGCGTCGCGTCCGGCACGGGGTTGTCCAACCCCTTCAGGAACGCAACAACATCGTAGCGCATGTGCGATACCCCCACACTCTGGATCGTCCCTCTTGTCCCTGTCCACAAGGACAAGGTGCCAAATCCGCTTGGATTTCCCGCCGTTTCCGCGCCGTCGCCCGCTAGCGGATTGTCCCTGCGTTCGTCCCTTCAGTGACAATAGGGACAATAGGGACAATCCTGAGGTGACGTACGGAGTCGGCTAGACCATTCCGAGTTCTACGCCGTAGCGCTGTTGAATCTGGAGGAGATGCGCGGGTGTCACGTTCCTGTAGCGCCGTTCACCGTTCGTCTTCGACGGCACCGCGATGCCGTAGGTCTTGAGCCGGTTCCCCACGGTCTTCGGGTTCCACGACTTGAAACCTGCATCGTCGCGCAGCTTCGCCGAATCGAGCAGCTCCCTCGTCGTCGGCGGGTTGTGTGCCCGGACGCGTTCCGCAAGCAGTTCGAGTAGCGTCTCGTCGGCTTCAGGTACGGCGTCGTCTTTCGCGCTCGCCACGCTGTCGCCGGCGTGAACTTGCATCAATCCGAACAGCCCGTCGCAGCCGCACTCTTGGAGCCATGCGGCGAGTGCCAGCAGCGGTTGCCAGAGTTCGTAGGAGCGCCCGCCCATGCCGGACGGCACTACCTTCGTCCGCGACGACAACTCGACCCAGCACGCGCCGTGCTCCAGGGCGAGAGCGTGTAGGTCGTCGCGGACGGCCTGCCAAGCGGCCGGGTCTTCGTCCATCCGGCGCTTCGATTTGGGCGAGTCGCCCGCGCTCCGGAACATCGGGATCGGGATGCACCGGCTCGCCAGCGCCGGGGGCAAGCCCGCGATGCACGCGAGCGCCTTCGGCCCGTACACGGCGAACTGCACCGGCTTGAACGTGTCGCCCACCGCTTCGAGGCGCGACGCGCACCCACCGCGCCTGTAACCGGCGAGAAGGACCGATTGGATTTCCTGTTGCTCAGGGGTCGATTGTTTGAGCCGTTCGGCCTCGTCGAACAGCATCACACCGCCGGACGCGTGTAGCGTCCTGAATACCGTCGGCGCGCTCACGTTCGAGGACGAGAACGGGCGGAAGGCGAGCCGCTGTAGCACGTCCAACACGCGCGACTTCCCCGAACCCAGCGGGCCGGCGACCCCCAGGTACGGCACCGCGTCCCAGGCCGGGTAGGCGTAGGTGAGCATCGTCCACAGTGCGAGCGTAGCCGTCGTGCCCGGCGCGGCGTCCGGGGGGAAGTCCAGGTAGTACGCGAACCGCTCGCACACGCTCTCGAACACCAATCCGGGTTCGGGTGCGGCTCCACCGGCGAGCCATTCGCGGCGCGAGTCCGAAGACCACGCGGGCGGGTTCGCGGCGTCCGGTTCGCCGGGGTCGGGCGCGACGTGCAGCACCGACCCGTCGGGCAGCAGCAAGCGGTCGGGCGGGTCCGCCACCTCGCGCCGCCCGTCCGCCCATCGGAGGTGCGTTCGCCAGCGGGGGACGAGCTTCCCGCCCGCGTCCAGCACGACGGGCACCGTGATGCCCGACACGCTCGCCGTGTGGAAGAGTTCCGGGCGCACCACGCGCCGCACGTCCACCTCTTGTAGCTGCGCGTCTTGCTTCGGCGGGCCGGGCGCGGCGAGCTTCAGCAGTTCGGCGTCGAGCAGTTCGGGGACGATGCCCTCGAACTTCGCGGTAACGGCCCTCACGAACTTCGCGCGGGCAGCCGCACTGGACACGTTCAGCGCGTCCACGAACACCACGGCGTCGCCGAGCATCACGGAAACCTTGTGGCGCCTCCCGTCGCGTTCCGCGAGCAGTTCCAACTTCGGTTCGGTCGCGGTCACAGCGCCCCCTTCGTCTTGTGGGTGAAGTTCAACCGCCGCACGTCGGCAGCCCGAATGAGTTGTTCGAGGTCGCGCCGGGTCGCGCCGGTCGCGACCCATTCGCGCAAGTCCTTCACCCCGGTGGGCGGGGCAATCACGCGCACGTCGCGGGAGTAGAGCGCCAGCGTTGACGCCAGGGCTTCGGCACCACGGACACCGGGTCCGTCGTTGTCGCGGACGATGACCACGCGGACCGGGTTCCGGAGGTGAACGAGCGCGATGATGTGAGCCGTGCCCCCCTGACAGTGCGGGCGGCCGACTGCGTGATTGAACCCGATGCCGTGTGCGGCTACGGCGTCAC
>JAYUBA010000808.1:0-1566 GCA_043741075.1 Frigoriglobus sp. | reverse complement strand
CCCAAGAACAAGGCGCTGACGCACGATCTCGGAAGCCGCACGCACTATCACCCGGTAAACAGGCCGTCTGAAGTTGTCGCGTCCAGCGAGAAGTCTCCTTTTTTGCGACGTTTGTAATCCCGTTCTCTCGCTTTGACTCCGAACGCTGCCGCAGCTTCACCAGCAACACGGTGAGCATAAAAATCGGTTCCACCGCCTAGGTAGATGGTTGCTCTAGCCGGAGTCGTTTCCTCGTCACCCTCTGCTGCCCATTGGACACGGGCAAACGCATCGTGGGCACTTAGGTGAGCCGTATTTAACTTCTCGCTCGTGGTCAGATTGTCGGCGTACATCTCGCAGACTTCAACCACCTTGCGACTACCGCTCCGCTTCAGTGCAGACCAAATGCGACGGCAACACGCACAGGCGAACAGCCGCAACTTTCGGTCACTCACATTCCCTTGGAGAAACTCCAACATCGGCGTTGGGTCACTCGCCGTCAGCCATTCTTCCTCCGTCATAGTTCACCCCAGCTTGAACAGCTTCGCGGCGGTGCCGCCGAACACCTTCGCGCGGTCGGCGTCGGACAGGTGCGCCAGCAACCCCGCGACCCGCTCGCGCTCGGCCCGGTAGCTTTTGTCCGTCGCCTTCTCATTGTACCCGCCGCCGAACATCAGCCGGTCCGCGCCGAACGCCTCCGTCAGCCGCTTCACCGCCGGTTGCGGGTCGCTGTGCGGGTACACCTTCTTGTCCGGTACGCTCGACAGCTTCATTACTACGTTCGGGTACTTCGCCCAGCCGAGTACCGTCGCGTACTCCTTCTCGGTGCCCTGAAACGGACGGCCCAAGTGGTCGATCAGCACCGGCGTGTCCGCAAACTCCTTGATGAGCGGTGAAAAGCCCTCCGCGTACTTCGGCTCGAAGTGCAACTGCACCGCGAGGCCGAGTTCGCCGATCTGCTTCCACAGCGCGACGAGTTCCGGCTTGCCGAACGGCGGCAGGCGGTCGGGGTGGTACGCGTGGATTCGCCCCGCAACGAGCGGCACCGCCTTCGCGAGTTCCTTCAGCTTCGCGGGCGTGTCGGCGCGGCCGGCGAAGAACAGGCACGTCCCCTTCAACTTCCCCTTGCCGACCGCGAGGCAGTGTTCGAGGTAGCGGTGGTCGTCCTGGTACGGCTCCGGGTGGACGACGACCGCGTAATCGACGCCGCCGTCGGCCATGCACTTCAGCAGGTGTTCCGGCGTGGCCGCGTCCGCGGGCTGGTACGGCGCGTCCTTGTGGTAGGGGAACTTCGGGTCGTCCTTGCCGGCGAAGCAGTGGAGGTGCGTATCGACGACGGGCGCTTTCGGCTCCGCGCCGCGGGCGACGAAGGGAAGGGCGGCGGAAGCGAGGAAGGCGCGACGTGTGGGCATGGCGGCACCTGTAGAAGAGGGAAGCCGCAGTATACCCCAGACGGGATGGAAGTGAGCGTGAAAGGCGGGTGTATAGGTTTTGCCCTCTCCCCTTGCGGGAGAGGGTGGCGAGGCTCTGCGAGCCGCGTGAGGGGTGTTGGCCTCCGCAGACATCGCGAAGCTGTTTTCGCGCGTT
>JAYUBA010000807.1:0-1567 GCA_043741075.1 Frigoriglobus sp. | reverse complement strand
CGTCAGCGACGGGGTGACGGACCCCGGCCTTGCAACTTGGCCTCACTTCTTCGGCAGGTCGATTGTGATGTCGTTGTCCCCGGCCTTGACGGTCACCTTGGCCGGCAACTCGACCGGCCCGGTTTGCCCGCCGGCCGTCTGGTCGCCCAGCGACGGGGTGTAGGTCACCTTGTACGCCCCGGCCGGCGCGCCGGTCTTCCGCTCGCCTTTCGAGTCCGTGGTGCGGACGGTGGATAGGGTGTACATACCATCCGCACCGACCTCCGAGTTGATCAGGAACTCGGGCTTGTCCGGGTCGGGGGTGAACTGGACGACCCCGCCCTTGACGGGCTGGCCGTCCCTCTTGACCCCCCCCTTGACCGGGCTGAGGTCCGGGAAGTCGGGCGGCTTGTTGCCCTTGTCGCACCCGACCAGCAGCGCGAGGGCGAGGGCCGCGGTGGAGAGTGTTCGGGTTCGCATGGTGGTCACCAGTCGTTCCCCAGAGGGTTCCCGTCGCGGGGGTCGGTCGCCCGCTGCCAGGTGATGTCGGAGATGCTGGCGCTGAGGAACCGCACGCTCCCATCGCCCATCCCGACCATGATACCGCCGGAGTGGATGCCCTGGGCGCGGCCCGGGTCGCAGTTGTTCGAGACGTGGGGCTGGACCTGGAACTTGCGGGCCAGCGGGTAGCCGCTGACGTTGCCCTTCGAGCCCGAGCCCAGGTTGAACCCCGGCCGCCAGACGGTGTTCGAGTCGGCCCACAGCGCGCCGATGGCGCTGGCGATGTTCCCGGTGTTCCCGCACGTGCCGTACATCTCGGCGAAGAACACCGTGTTCGACAGCCCGTCCGGGACGAACGCGTTCATGTCCTTCTTCCCGTTCGAGTACGCCTTGCCGATCCCCGGGTCGCCGAACACGTAGTTGTTGCCGCCGTAGTTGCTCACGCCCCACGCGTTCGCTCCGCCGTTGCTGGTGCCGCACTTCCCGCCCGGGCTGGTGCTGTCCGACGGGCAGATGAACGTCTTGACGACGGTCGCGTACATCAGGCCGTTCGCCCCGCCGGTTCCCCCGTAGCTGTTGAGCGGGTTGCACTGCTTGAACACGTTGTCCTGCTCGACGTACGGCAGGAGCCAGTGGAACAGGGTGAAGTCGTGCGACCCGAACGGGGTGCCCGCCGGCGTGTAGCACCCGACGCAGTCGGCCGCCAGCGGGGGCAGGGTCTGCCGCGTGTCCTGCATGTTGTGCGTGGCGAGGCCGAGTTGCTTGAGGTTGTTCGAGCAACTCATGCGGGCGGCGGCCTCCCGCACCTTCTGCACCGCGGGGAGCAGCAGGCCGATGAGGATCGCGATGATGGCGATCACCACCAGCAGCTCGATTAATGTGAAGCCGGAACGAGACCGTGAGCGGAGCATGACGAACCTCCCAGCGGGAAATGAACCGGGAACGAACGAGAGAGGTGAACCGGTTCGAGTGTACCCGACCGCGGGTCGGGTGCAAGCGCAAGATTTGAGTGAGTGGGTGCGATACGTCCTGAGCGGGGGGCGTAAGCCCCCTGTGCGACCTCCGCGCTTCACTCGCGCGGAGGTCG
>JAYUBA010000806.1:0-5392 GCA_043741075.1 Frigoriglobus sp. | reverse complement strand
CGGCCCATTCTTCTCGTTTTCAGATGAGCACTGTGCCGGCGCGCTGGCAGCCGCACGCGTTGCACACCGGGCACACGCGCCACTGGTACGCCTTCTCGCTGCACTGCGGGCAGTTGTCGCTGAACCGCTCGTCGATCGGCGTCTTGCACCGCCCGCAGTGGTCGAGCTTGTCGCCCTTCCGCTTGGCCTTCTTGGTGTGCGCGACCTTCGGGGCGTGAGCCGCGAGTCGGGCACCCAACTCGCCGCGCAGCACGTTCGCGAACCGCACGTCCTCCACGGTGAACGCGTCCTTGTTCGCCGCGTACATCTCGTTCAGGTGGTCCACCGCCTTCTGCGCCTCGTCCGCCACGTCGGGCGAGTTGCGGGCGTCGATCGCGGCCTGACGCAACCGCTCCATCGCGTCTTCAACGGTCGCTTCCGGCTTCGCGGCGGTCTTCGGCATGGGTCACTCGGGTCGGTGCAATCGCTCGGTGTGGAACACTCACCTTATCTTACGCGATCCGACCCCACAGTACTAGACCGCCCGCGGGCTTGGCCGTGCCGGTTGTAACGATTTTCCCGGTACTTCCTTGTTTACCGGTGTCGTCGTCGCGCACACTATCCACTCATTGATAAACGCTCACCAAGGAGATGCCGCAATGAAACGGATGGCGTTCGCGGTGGTGGTGCTTGTAGGGTGCTGTGCCGCGCCGGCGCGGGCCGACACCCTTCCGCTGATCGAGGGCGTGCCGGGCACCTACACGCCCGGCCAGTTGTTCACCTTCCAGGTCCGCGTGCCGGTGTTGCTCGACCTCAACAAGTACATGGTCGAGTTGGTGTTCAGCACCGGCGCTCCCGACCCGTCGCTGCTCGCGTTCCCGACGCCGGCGGCGCCGGCGCCCGGCGGCCGGTACGTGTTCCCCAGCAACGGCAACTTCGCGTTCGAGTACACCGCCGAGCCGGGCTCGTCCGACGTGGTCCTCACGTTCAGCGACTTCACCAGTCCGCCGGTGAACACGGTGCCCGGCACGAACGACACGCTCGCGACGGTGACGGTCCTCCCCGGCGCCGGGCAGACCGGCCCGATCACGATCACGGTGGGCGGTGGAACGGCGTTCGACTTCAACACGGAATTCGGGTCTCCGCCCCCGCCGGAACCGATCGTGGTGCAGCAGGCGGGCGGCGGCACCGGCAACCCGGTGCCCGCCCCGCCCGGCGCGGTGCTACTGGGAATCGGCGTGGTGCTACTCTTCGCGCGCCGTTCGTTCGTCCGCCGCGCCGCGTGACCGGTTTCAGAACGGGTGCTGCACGCCGAACCAGTATTGCAGCGGCGTGCCGCCGGTGAGCGACTTGCCCACGTCGAAGCGCAGCGTCGCCCGCTCGATGAAGCTGAAGATCGCCACATCCACGCGCAGGCCCATGCCGACCGCGTGCGCGACGTTGCCGCCGACCGGGCGGCCGTTCGCGTACACCGCGCCCACGTCGTAGAAGCCGGCGAGCCACACGTTCCGCGCGCCGACCGTGTGGTCGAGCGCGTCCCACGTCACCTGCCGCGCCACCGGCACCCGCAGTTCCACGTTCCCGACCCACATTAAACTGCCCTGCCGCTCGGCGAGGTCGAACCCGCGGAACACGGTGCCGCCGCCGAGCGCGAAGAACTGACCCTTATCGGGCGTCGCGAACTGGCCCAGCACGCGCGCCGCCAGTCGCGGCCGGAACGAGCCGAACCAGTCCGGGAGGTTGTGTACCGCGGCCAGTTCCACTCGCGCCTGACCGAGTGGCTTCCAGCCGGAGAACTCCGCCTGCCCGCCCGCGGCCATCGCGTCCGCCCACACCCCGCACTCCGGGTCCCAGTACGGCGTGTACAGGTTCAGCCGCGCGTGCCAGCCGGCCATCCACAGCCGATCCCAGCGCTCTCCCTGTCTGCTTCGCGCGAACGGCAGGAAGTTGTCCTGGTACGTCGCGAAGAACTCGTAGTACAGCATCGGCGGCAGGTACAGGCTCGAACTCTCCTTGCGGATCGTGCGGGCGTACACGGAGCCGCGCTGCGCGCCGCTCGCGCCGTCCAGACCGCCCCACGGCCCGCCGACGCGCGCTTCCCAGTTCGCCCCGAACTCGTGGTGCGGGGCGAACAGCTTCGCGTCCGCGCCGACCACTGCGTCGCGGTAGTCGGAGCGGATCGCGGTGTACGCGCCCAGGGCGTACCGCTCCGTCCGGAAGCCGCCGGCGCGCAGGCCGAGCATGGTGGACCGCGTGTACCACGGGTCCTGTGCCGTCGGCCCCCAGATCCACGGCCCGGCGACGACGTTCCACCGGTCGTAGTCCGTCGTCAGGCCCGTCTCGTCGAGCGACGTGTACAAAGGGGTGACGCGGGCCTTCACCCCCGGCTTCCACCGGTTGTTGCCGGGGTTGGCGTCGAGCAGCACGCCGTCCGGATCGACGGTCACCTGTTCCGGCTCGAACGGCAGTTCCACATCGACGCGCCACCGGTTGTCGCCGAGCGGGGTGACGCTCGCGCCGCCGAACTTCACCGCCTCCGTGTACGGCCCGACCGGCACGCGAACCTCGGCCCCGTCGCGCGTGAACGCGAGCACGGTCGGTTCGGTGAACTCGCGGCTCTGCTTCACCACAACGGACGCGGTGTAGGCCGCACCCGGCTTCGGCCCGCGCGACAGCCCCGGCAAGCGCCGGACCCGCGGCCCACCGGCCTCGCTCACCGTCACCCGCTCCACCGACCAGTCGGTCAGCCCGCGGCCGAACACCCACCGCTCGAAGAACTCGCCCCAGTCGCGCCCGGTGTACGCCTCCAGTTCCGCGCGCAACAGCGCCGTGGTGAGGATGCGCCACGAGTACTTCTTCGTCACCCCGCCGATGAAGTCGAGGAACGCGGCCTCGCCGAGCCGGTCCTCGATCATGCCGAACACCTTCGAGCCGCGGTCGTACGCGCCGGTGAACAGCCCGAACAGGTGCTTATACTGCGGCAGGTCTTGCGCCGCGGGCGTCATCTCGTTGTTGCGGACGGCGTGGTACATGTTGCCGTAGCGGTAGTTCTCGCGCTCGATGTTCGGGAGCCACGCCAGACCCTTCGGCCACTTCATGAACGGGTTGTTCTTGCCGTTCTTGCGGTCCAGCATCCGGTGCGTGAAGTACGTCGCCGCGCCCTCGTCCATGAACGGCTCGGAGTAGCCGTTCGTGCCGATCATGTTGTACCACCACTGGTGGCACGTCTCGTGCGACACGAGGTACTCGACGTACCCGCGGGCCAAGTGCGGCATCCCGAAGACGCGCTCGTCGATCATGACGAGGCCGGCGCACTCGTTCCCGTTCCACCCGAAGTACGACTCCGCGACGGTGAACTGCGAATACGGGTACGCGCCGAACCACTGCGAGTACACCGGGATCGCCTCGCCGACGATCTTCAGGATTTCGGTGGCGTAGAACTCGTGTTCGGCGAACGCGAGGCACTTGAGCGCGACGGTGCGGCCGTCGGGCAGCTTCGTGCTGCCGGTGAACTCGCGGTAGCGGGCCGACGCCAGCACCGCGAAGTCGCGGCCCACGAACGGCTCGCACTCGACCCGCTTGCGGCCGTCACCGAGCTTCGTCTCGCCCCTGATGGGCGCCGAGCACGCGACCTTCTCGTCTTCCGGCACGGTGACGGTCGCGCGAAAGATGCCGGCCTCGTTGTACCACGGCTGGGCCCACGGCACGAACGGCATCGGCTTCCAGCCGCCGTCGTCGCACACCGCGACGAGCGGGAGCGCGTTCGTCAGGTACGTGACGCCCTCGTAGTAGCCCCACCGCCCCTGCTTGTTCGGCAACCGCACCTCGCACACCAACTCCACCACAACCGTTTGGCCCGGTGGCAGCGGTGCGGGAAGATCGAACCGCAGCGCGGTGGTGTTCTTTTCCTCGTAGCTCCACTTCAAAGGGAGCGGCGGACCGTTCGCCGGAATCAGCGCGGCGCTCGTCACGTTTCCCATCTTGCCATCGCGGTCGATGCCGAGCGACGGTTGCAGGCGGAGCAGTTCGAGTGTCTTCGCGAAGAGCAGTGCTTCGCCAGCGGGCACCTGAAAGTGCGGGTAGAAGTTGAACGCGATCTGGTCGGTCGCGGTGCGCGTGGTGTTCGTCCACGTCACGCGCTCCCGGATCGTGGCGCGGTGCGTAGCGGCGTCGAAGGAGATATCGAGATCGTACTGAGGCAGGTTCGGCGGAGGTGTCACGTCGGCGGCGCGGCCGGTGGGCGCGAGCGTCAGCCCGAGCGCGAAAACGATCGCGATTCGGAGTGCGTACCGCGGGTATCGGCCGAGAGTGTTCCCCACGATGGCGGCATAGCCGCCGGCCCGCGGCGACGCCAGATCAGTCGGTGTGTTTTCGGCGGTTCGCGCGGCGCTGGCAGGGGAGTTGACTCACCTCCCGCATCCCGGCCGGCAACTCGACTTCGTCCGGAACGAGGACGGGTAATCCCTGCTTGATGGGGAAGTGCGCGGTGCATCCGGAGCAAACGAGGCGTTGCTCGTCGCGGGCGAGCGTGGCTTCACGCGTCGGGTCGATGGGACAGCGGAGTTGTGCGAGGAAGGCGTCGTCCACGGCGGTTGCCTCGGCGGGCCGGGAGCGTGAGCGACCGGCGAGCAAATGTGAACGCAAAAAAGCCCCGGCGGATTGCTCCGCCGGGGCTTAATGTATCTCTAGCAAGTTGGTAGCGATAGTTCTTATGGGGTGGTGATATGGTAGACCGCGCACTGCTCAAGGTGCGAAGTCTTTGTACGTGTTAACATCCTTAGAAAGGAGGTGATCCAACCGCAGGTTCCCCTACGGTTACCTTGTTACGACTTAGTCCCAATCAGAAAGTCCGGCGTCGGCATCGGTAAAGATGACTTCGGCCGTCCCTCCCTTTCGTGGCTTGACGGGCGGTGTGTACAAGGCTCAGGAACACATTCACCGCGGTGTTGCTGACCCGCGATTACTAGCGATTCCAGCTTCACGTAGGCGAGTTGCAGCCTACGATCTGAACTGAGGCGTGTTTTTTGCGATTTGCTTCTGCTCGCGCAGTCGCTTCGCTTTGTACACGCCATTGTAGCACGTGTGCAGCCCTGGACATAAAGGCCATGAGGACTTGACGTCATCCCCGCCTTCCTCCGGTTTAACACCGGCAGTCCCCCTAGAGTGCCCTTGCGGTTGCAACTAAGGGTAAGGGTTTCGCTCGTTATGGGACTTAACCCGACATCTCACGACACGAGCTGACGACAGCCATGCAGCACCTGTACTAGGCTCCCCCTTGCGGGGTTCGTTACCGTTTCCGGCTCCTACTACCTAGCGCTTTCGCACATGTCAAGTCCAGGATAAGGTTCTTCGCGTAGCCTCGAATTAAGCCACATGCTCCACCGCTTGTGTGAGCCCCCGTCAATTCCTTTGA
>JAYUBA010000805.1:0-1569 GCA_043741075.1 Frigoriglobus sp. | reverse complement strand
GGCTTACGCCCCCCGCTCCGGGGAGCTCATCCCGCTGGCGAACCCTTCACATGCCAACCTGCACACACTGCGGCGGGCCGATCACCGGCGGCGGGCACGCCGGCCGCACTGCCGCGGTGTACTGCTGCTACGGCTGTCTTCGGCTGGGCGAAGCGCAGTGCGCGGCCGGCGGTTGCTCGGCCACCACCAACGCGAACCGGAAGCCTGACGGCACCGGCGTCCGACTCGGCGTCGGGATTCTCGTCGCCGGTCAGTCGATGATCTTCGGCCTCGCGCTGAACCTGCACGACGACGTACCACCGGCGGCGCGGGCGCTCACGCAGTGGTGCATCTTCGCGGGCACGGTGCTGGTCGCGGCGCTCCTCGGCGGGCCGCTGGTGCGCGCCGCGTGGGGCGAACTTCGCCGCGGCCGGCTCACCATCGAAGCGCTGTTCCTCCTCACGATGACCGGCGCGCTGGGGGCATCACTGCAAGCGCAAATCACCGGCCGCGGGAAGATCTACTTCGAGGTCGTCTCGGTCCTGCTCGTCGTTTACACGCTCGGCAAACTGATCGGCGCGCGAACCCGTGCCGCGGCGCTCGCCGGTTCGCGCGCCTGGGGCGACCGCCTCGGCACCTGCCGGCTCGTGGACACAACCGGCGGCACGCGAACCGCACCTGTGGCCGACGTGCTGCCGGGCGACGTGGTCGCGGTGTATCCGGGCGAAACGATCGCGGTGGACGGCGTGATCCGCGCGGGCGTCGGGTTCGTGTCGGAAGCCGTGGTGAGCGGCGAGCCGTTCGCGGTGGTGCGCCGGCCCGGCGACCGCGTCCTGGCCGGGTCGGCGAGTTTCGACGCCACCTTCCGAATTGCCGCCACCGCGAAGGGCACCGAGCGGCAGGTGGACCGGCTACTCGCCGCAGTGGAGGCGGCGCGTGACAAGCCGTTGTCACTGCAAGGCCGCGCCGACCGCCTCGGCCGGTGGTTCCTCCCGCTCGTCGTGGTCACCGCGGCGGGCACCTTTTCGTACTGGACGTTCCTCACGGAAGCGGGCTGGGAAGCCGGGCTGTTCAACGCGATGTCCGTGCTACTGGTCGCGTGCCCGTGCGTCATCGGCCTGGCGACGCCCGTCGTGATCTGGTCGGCGCTCAGTCGTCTCGCCGAGCGCGGCGTGATCGTGCGTTCGGGCGACGCGATCGAGCGCCTCGCGACCGTCGATCGCGTGATGTTCGACAAGACCGGCACACTCACGGAAGACCGCTTCGCGCTGGTGGACATCGAGACGACCGCGACCGGCGCCGACCGCGCGACGTTGCTCGGCTGGCTCTCGTTGGTGCAATCGCAGAGCAGCCACCCGGTCGCCAAGCCGTTCGCGGAACTGCCGCGACCATTCGCACCGGGTGCCGAACCGCGGGTGCTGTCGCTCACCGCCGTGCCCGGCTGCGGCGTCATCGCGGAGTTGGAAGAAGCGAACGGCGCGCGGCACGAAATCCAGGTGGGAACCCCAGAATGGCTTGCAGAAGGCTGTACCCGGCGCGCGTCTGCCCACTTCTTGACCTCCCCCCTTGAGGGGGAGGTCGCCGCGCAGC
>JAYUBA010000804.1:0-1571 GCA_043741075.1 Frigoriglobus sp. | reverse complement strand
CCCGCGAAGTCGCCGCCGCGCGGATCGGCGTGCGGAAGTACATCACCCCGACCACGCGCAGGTAGTAGTACGCGCCCACCGCCGCGTTCACCGCCGCGAACACCGCCATGAGCTGATACAGGTTCCGCATCGCCGGCGTGTCGGTCGGCGCGCTGAACGCGCCGACGAACAGCAGCAGTTTCCCCGCGAACCCGGCGGTCAGCGGCAGGCCGATCAGGCTGAACAGGAACACCGCCATCGCCGCGGCCGAGATCGGGTTCGTTTGGCCCAGACCCGCGAGGTCGTCGATGGATTCCACCGGCCGGTCGGGCGTGCTGAGGAACAGGATCACGGCGAACGCGCCGATCGTCATCATCCCGTAGGCGACGAGGTACACGAGGACCGCGTCGATCCCGCCCACGCCCGGCGCGCCCTTCGCGTCCGGCAGCGAACTCGCGATCACGATGCCCATCAGCATGTAGCCGCCGTGCGCGACGCTGGAGTACGCGAGCATCCGCCGCACGTTGTCCTGGAGCAGCGCGAGCACGTTCCCCAGGCACATCGTCATGATCGCGATGATCCACAGCAGCAGCGGCACCTGCGTGTTCGCGTCGAACGGGATGTGCCGGGCGTCGGCCCCGATGAGGCCGAAGACGCGGGCGAGCGCGACGAACCCGGCCACCTTGGGGAAGAACGCGAGCTGCGCCACCACCCCGGCCGGGCCGCCCTCGTACACGTCCGGCGCGTAGAAGTGGAACGGCACCGCCGTGATGCGGAACCCCACGGCCGCGATCACCAGCACCGCGGCCACCAGCGCCATCGGGTTCAGCGCGTCCGCGTGCGCCTTGGCGAGCGCGTCCGCGATCACGGTCAGGTTCATGCTGCCGGTCAGGCCGTACAGGTAGCTGAACCCGAACAGCATGATCGCCGACGACATCACGCTGAGGAGGAAGTACTTCGCCGCGGCCTCCTGGTTGAGCTTCGACCGCGCCGGCAGGTACAGCAGGATGTACGTCGGGATGGAGAGCAGTTCGAGCGACAGGAACAGGGTGATGAGGTCGTTCGCCCGGCCGACGAGCGACACCCCGGCGGCGGCCACGAGCAGGCACGCGTAGTACTCGGCCGCGTTCGTGCGGTCCACTTCGGCCCACGACACGAACAGCAGCACGAACGCGGTAATGAGCGCCACCCAGCGGACGAACGCCGCGGCGGCGTCCGGGATCAGCGCGGACGCGGTGACGACCGGCGGCATCTCCGTTTTAACGGTGCCGGCCAGGACCGCGGCGAGGATCACGCCCAGGAGCGAGACGACGAACCACAGCCACCGGCGGTTGTACATGGTGCCGAACAGGAACACGGCGCACGCCGTCCCGACGAGCGCGATCTCCGGCGCGGCGAGGCGGAACACGCCCTTGAGCGTCTGTTGCAGCAGCGGGTCGGTCATTGGGGGTCGCGTTTGGTGTTTCGTGTTCGAGCGACTCGGACGTGGGCTATCGTCTCGTATCGAATCGCGTTGAGGGTAACGGTCCCACTTTGCTTTGACCTCCCCCCTGGAGGGGGAGGTCGGCGGCGCGTCGACGCCGGGTGGGGGG
>JAYUBA010000803.1:0-1572 GCA_043741075.1 Frigoriglobus sp. | reverse complement strand
GCGGTCGATGGTCTGCGTGCGGGGCACGTCGCCGGCCGCGGCCGCCTCGCGGGCGTCCATCTCGTCCTCCAGCCGCCGCAGCTCGCCTTCGAGGAACGCGAACTCCGCCAGCGCGGCCAGCACCTCGTCCTGCGCCACGCCCTTCAGGTGGACGACGGCGCGGCCCGGTTGCCAGCGGATGCGCCCGCCGCGCCAGGTCAGGTCGATGGCCGGTGCGTCGGGTGCAGGAACGAGCCACTCGCCGCCCACCGAGTCCCACTCGGCGGACGCGCGCGGCGGGACGAACGCGACCAGCAGCTCGTCGCCCGTGAGGGTGTTGGACGGGTCGGCCGGTTCGTCCACCGCCAGGCACAGGCGCGGGTGCTTGAACGTGCGGACCACGCGCCCCGCGGTGACGGAGTGCGAGGCGAAGCGGAGTCGCCGGACCACGACGCCCGACGGTTGTTCGGACACGGACATGCGCGTACCTTTGAAGAGATCGGACCGCGTGGATGGCTTTCTGTCGCCGGGGTCTGTGACCCCGGACCGACCCGCCCGGAACACCGGCCTCGCAGAGGCCGGCTACAGAAGAAGGCAATCCGCGACATCCGGCATCACACCGCGGTCGAAACGACTTCTTCCGGCTTGGGCGCGACGACGACCGCCGGGGCGCGCCGCGCCTGAACGTCGTCGGTGATCGTGTCCACCACCAACTCGGCGGAGTCGAGGACGCCGTTGAGGGTGGAATCGAACAGGTAGTCGCCCACGACGAACAGCCCCGGATGGCCGACCGGTTCGGGGCAGTGCCGGGCCTCCGGCGGGTGCATCGGGTAGCCGCCCGGCAGGCCGTTCACCGCGCCCACCCACCGGTGAACGCGGCCCTCGACGAAGTGCGCGCGGGCGTCGCCCAGGCACCGCGGGAACGCGTCCAGGACGGCCGCGATCAACTCGTCGTCGGGGAGGTTGCTCATCGTCGCGGCCGGCTCGCCGCCCAGCAGCCAGCCGAGCACGCCGTGGGCGCCGGTCGCGGTGCGGGTGCTCTCGTCGTACACGCAGGTGCCGCCGAACGCGTCGATCATAAAGTACGAACCGGACACCTTGTTCCGCCAGAACGGGGCGTCGAACAGCCCGCTGACGCGGAGGTAGTGCGCGGGGTGGTCGTAGTGCTTGTGGTGCCGCTCCATCGCTTGGGAGAGTGACGGCCCGCCCCACTCGACCGCCGGGAGCCAGTTGTTCGGGAGTGCGGCCACCACGTAGTCGAACTCGTCGCGCGTGGACTCGCCGTTGTGGCGGACGGTGACCGCGTAGCCGTCGAGCAGGCGCTCGACGCGGGTGACCGCGCTGCCGAACTTCACGGTCGCGGTGGTCCGGCGGGCGAGTTCCTGCGTCAGCCGCTCGATGCCCCCTTCAATGGTGTAGAGCCGCATGTACTCCGGCTCGTTCATCAGGTAGTTCTGAAGGCCGTACATGGCCGACGTGCGGTGCGGCTCGGTGGCGAGGTCGCTGTGGACGCACACGCGGACGTACTCCCGCACCCGCTCGTTCTTGATGGTGGCGAGCAGCGCCCGGAAGCTCTTCCGCGACAGCACGTCG
>JAYUBA010000802.1:0-1572 GCA_043741075.1 Frigoriglobus sp. | reverse complement strand
GGGTGTGGGGCTACACCCGTATTGCGAAGCGGTCTTGATGCGCGGAAGTTGACCCCTCACCCGGTCGGCGAAGCGCCGCCACCCTCTCCCGCAAGGGGAGAGGGCCGGAACAAGCCCCCCCGTCGTCAATGGGGTGGGTGGAGAGTTGTAACAACTGGGAGCGAACCATGAAGCTCGGCCTCATCAACTCCGCCTGGGCGCAGGCCGGCAAGGGCACCGCGTTCGGCATCCGACAGACGAAGGCCATCGGGTTCGACGCGATCGACATCTTCGCCGACCCGCTCGACACCGGCGCGAAGGAGCGGAAGCTGATCCGCACCGAGTGCGAGCGGGCCGGGCTGCCGGTCGTCAGCGTCGCGTGCGTCGCCGCCGGCCTCATCGACTTCAACCCCAGCGTGCAACGCTTCCACCTCGACCGGTGCCGCGCGTACCTCGATTTCTGCTACGAACTCGGCGCGGCGAATCTTCTGCTCGTGCTCGGCGAATACATTTGGGAGCGGCAGGTGATCCCACCCGCGGAGCAGTGGAGGACCGGGGTCGGGCACCTCAAGGCGCTCGGCGACTACGCCGCGCAACTCGGCCTCCAGATCGCGCTCGAATTGGAGCCGTTCAAGCTGTCGCTCTTGAACGACGTGCCGAACATGGTGCGGTTCATCGACGACGTGAGCCACCCCGCTGTGGGCGCGAACATCGACGTTTCGCACCTCCACCTCGCGGGCACGAAGCCGGAGGAGCTTCGCGCCTTGAAGGGCAAGGCGATCCACGTCCACATCAGCGATTGCGACGGGACGGTCCACGGCGACCTGCCGCCGGGCCGCGGGGTGGTGGACTTCGTGCCGTACCTGAAGGAGATCGCGGCGCTGGGCATCGGCGGCGCGATCAGCATCGAGTTGGAGTATTCGCCCGAGCCGGAAAAGATCGTCGAGTGGGTGACGGAAGCGTACCGCGAGACCGACAAATTGCTGCGCGCCGCCGGCATCGGCCGCGAATAATAAGAGTCGGCGGGTCAGTGTCTGCTCGCCGTTGGAGTTCGCCTCAGATGGCAGACCGAGTAATCGAGCCGGACGCGGTCCGGTTGTCCGGCGAGTGGAAGCGCAACGCCGGGGCCGCGGCCCCGTCCGAAACCAAATTCCTACAAGGCCCGCAGCGGCGGCCGTCGGAGTTCTGGCAGGCGTGCAAGATCTTCCGCGAACTGGTGTACGGGTTCCGCAAGCTGCACTTCGTCGGCCCGTGCGTGACCGTGTTCGGCTCGGCACGATTCACGGCCGAGCATCCGTATTACGTCCTGGCACGCGAAGTCGGCCAGCGGTTGGCTCGCGCTGGCTTCACGGTGATGACGGGCGGCGGACCCGGTATCATGGAGGCCGCCAATCGCGGCGCGAAAGAGGTCGGCGGCTACTCCGTCGGCTGCAACATCGAGTTGCCGCAGGAACAGAATCCCAACCCTTACCTCGATCTTTGGGTGACCTTTCGGCACTTCTTCGTCCGCAAATTGATGCTTGTGAAATACTCCTACGCGTTTATTGCTCTGCCCGGCGGTTTAGGGACACTGGTCGAGATCTTTGAGACGGC
>JAYUBA010000801.1:0-1573 GCA_043741075.1 Frigoriglobus sp. | reverse complement strand
CTCACACCGCCGCTCTCACCAGCGGTGTGGCTCGCCCATAATCATCATCCGAGTCCCGCAATGTCGCGACCGCGTGTCCTCATCGCCATTCTGTTAGTGTCTTCGGCCGCGGTGCTTACCGGGTGCAAGTCCGAGGCGAAGCGGTACGGGGTGAGCGGCACCGTCAAGTACAAGGGGACGGCAATCCCTAACGGGTCGATCACGTTCCTCGACGAAAAAGGTGGGGTGGTGGGCGGCGCTCCGATCAAGGACGGCGCGTTCGAGATCGCGCAGAAGACCGGCCTTGCGGCCGGGACGTACAAGGTGTCCATCTCGATGCCGGACCCGACAGGGACGCCACCCGCGAAGGAAGACGAAGCTCCGGGGACGGGCGACAAGGCCGGGACGGGCGACGGCACGCAGATGCGCGACGTGAAAGACCTTCTCCCCGCGAAGTACAACCGCGACACCGAACTCAAGGCCGAGGTGAAGGACGGCCAACCCAACGACTTCCCGTTCGATCTCAAGTAGACCACGGGAGCAACGCGAGAGCGCGGACCGAATCGGTTCGACGTAAGTTCCTTTTCCGATTCCTCGTATCGAGGGCTTCAATCATGCGCCGGAAGGGTTTCACACTCATCGAGTTACTCGTCGTCATCGCGATCATCGCGATCCTGATCGGACTGCTGCTACCCGCCGTTCAGAAGGTCCGCGAGGCCGCCGCGCGGATGAGCTGCTCGAACAACCTCAAGCAACTCGGCCTCGCCGCACACAACTACCACGACTCGAACGGCCAACTGATGCCGGTGGTCGGTCAGGGCGGCTGCTGCTGGGGGACGTGGGTGGTGCTCGTGCTGCCGTACGTGGAGCAGGACAACGCCTACAAGCTGTACCAGAACTGGGGCGGCACGGACACGATCCCGGCGAACTTTCCGGCGACGGCCGTATTCGACGGTACCCGGTATCCGCGGTATAACACCGGTGCGAACCCGGCGAACGTGACCGCGCGACGGTACAAGACGCTGACTTGCCCGAGCGACCGGGAGAACGCACCGTTCTCAGGGATCACCAACCACAACTACTCGGTGAACACCGGCACCGGGAGCACCTACGGTGGCCGCCCGGTCGGCGCGCCCACGTCGTTCAGCCCTCAGCCGGGGATGTTCGACGGCAGCGCGCCGCGCACCCGGAAAATCAAACTGACGGACGTCACCGACGGGCTGACGAACACGATCATGGTGGGCGAGGTGCTACAGGGCCAGGGGCGCGACCTGCGCGGGTTCCAGTGGTGGGGCGACGCGGCCGGCGTGAGCACCTTCGCCCCGCCGAACACGAGCGTGCCGGACCAGATTTACAACGCCTTCTACTGCAACAATCAGCCGCTCCAGGGACTGCCGTGCGTCGGCGGCAGCGGTGCCACGTTCTTCTCCCGGAGCAAGCACAGCGGCGGCGTCAACGCGTGCCTCGGCGACGCCAGCGTGCGGTTCATCCAGAACGGCATCACCCCGCAGACGTGGCTCTACATGGGTTCCGCCAACGACGGCCAAGTCATCAACATCAACTGACCCCACCTCGTTAAAGTCGTAACGTCGAA
>JAYUBA010000800.1:0-1573 GCA_043741075.1 Frigoriglobus sp. | reverse complement strand
CCGCACGATAGACGCGGACAAAGACACGATAAGAGGAAAAGGAAGACTGTTTTTAACACTGCTTCCTGTCTTTGTCGTGTCTTTGTCCGCGTTCATCGTGCGGCTAATCTTCATTCCTCTGCGGCCAGGCGCTCGGCGTACTCGGACAGCGCGTCGCCGGCGGCTTCGGCGAACTCGTCCCCGCCGTCGATGTCGAACCGGATGAACCCGTGCGGCTCGCGCGGGTCGATGCGCACCGCCAGGTCGAGCCACCGGCCGCCGAGCGAGTACGTGAGCCAGCCCGCTTCGAGCGGCTCGTACCGCGCGCCGGGCACGCCCGCGATCACCATCAGGTCGGGCCGCTCCGGCTGCACCAGCCGCGACGCGTCGCGCACCGCGTCCTTCAACACCGGGTACACCTCGTCCGGCGGCGCGCTGAGTTCCCAGTCGCGGCCGTCGATGCGGTAGTACAGCAAACCGCCGTCGTCCCCGAACCGCACTTCGAGTTGCGTGGCCTTGTCGCGGAGCGCGTTTAGGATGACGACGTGCAGGAACCGGCGGGCGTCCGGTTCGGCGAACAGTTGGTCGGCGGATTCGTACGCGAGCAAGGTAAGTCCTTCTTGGTCGGCGCGTTGTTGCGTTCGTGCATTGACGAGCCAAAAGCGTAAGCGACGGGCAAGCGTGGTCCGTCGCTTACGCTTCCGACTCGTCACGGAGCAGGCGGCGCGCCGGCGAACGCCTCGGGCAGTGCGCCGCGGAGGACCGCTTCGAGTTTATCGAAGTCGGCCGCCCGCATCATGTCCCGCGCGAGGTGGAGCGTCGAGGCGCTCAGGTCGTGGGCGACTTCCAGCGACTGCTTGAACCGCGGGCCGCCGCGCCGGACCCAGCGGATCGCGGCGAACGGGATCGTCTCCGGGTGCGGCGGCTCCGCCGAGAGCGGTTCGCCGTGTTCATCCTGCGGCGGTTCGCCCCGCGCCTCGGCCGGCAGCACGAGCGCGGTCGCGGTGACGCGCAGCAGCGGCGGGCGGACGGTGTCGCGAATGCCGCCGGCGAGCGTCAGGAACGCCATGACGAGCGTGGGGATGCCGAACACGCCCAGCACCATGAGCGCGATGCCGGTAGGCAACTGACCGTTTTGCACCTTCTCGTAACCGGCGGGTAGGAGTCCGACGCCGACCGCGCCGAGCAGCCCGAAGAACAGCACCGCGCAGCCGACGACGTGCCACCCGCTCCAGTACGGGTACGCGTGTTCCGCCGGCGGTTCGCCTTCAAACGCCATCGGGCGGCTCCTGTCCGTCCGGCACCAGTACGGTGCGGAGCCGGCGCAGCGCCCGCAGGTATCGCATCGACGCGGCGGCTTCGGTCAGTTGCAGCGCGTGCGCCACTTCCTGATTGGACAGGCCCTCGTGGTGCCGCATCAAAATGATCTCGCGGTCGTCGTCGGAAAGCTGGTCGATGGCGGTGTTCAGCCGGCCCTGGAGTTCGATGCGAATGGCTTCCGACGTGGGCGTGCGCTCGGTGTCGATGAGTTGGGCGACGAGCGACACGCTGGACTCGTCCGCCCACGCGGGGCGCGCGATCGCCTGCTCGCGGT
>JAYUBA010000799.1:0-1573 GCA_043741075.1 Frigoriglobus sp. | reverse complement strand
TGGATGAGGCCCCCCGCGTAGGTGAGGGTGTGGGTCGTGTAGGTCTTGATGCCGAGCAGGGCCTGCACGCGGTCCCAGGTCTCCCGGTCCACCAGCGGCGTGTGGGTGCCGGGGTGCCACTGCTCGCGGTAGCGGACCTCCCCGATGTAGGCCCGGTTGAGCAGGATGTCGTAGACGCCGGAGGAGTGCCACTTGGGCCGCTTGGCCCGGTACTCGACCCGCTCGTCGTTGAGCTTCCGGGCGATCCCGTCCAGGGTCAGGCCGCCGTAGGCGTACAGCTTGAACACCCGACGGACTTTGGCGGCGTTCGCCTCGTGGACCTCCACGAGGCTGCGGCCGTCCCGCCGGACGTTGCTGTAGCCGAAGGGGGCCTTGCTGGGGACCAGGCCGCTCTTCACGCGCCGCTCGACGCCCTCGCGCACGTCGTCCGACTGTTGTTCGGTGTTGAAGCTCGCGATGTTGTTGAGCATCCGGCGGTGCATTCGACCCGCCGGCGTGTCCTCGGTCCGCTCGCTCACGCTGACGAACCGGACGCCGTAGTCCTTTTCGAGCCGCTCCAGTTCGACGAAATCGAACAGGTTCCGGGCCGCGCGGTCGAACTTGTAGAAGAGGATCGCGTCGATCTCGCGGGCGCGGCGCTTGGCCTCCGCGATCAGCTTCTTGAAGGTCTCCCGCAGGTCGGTCTTGCTGGCCGTCTCCGCGACGCGGTAGAGGGTGACGATCTCGCCGCCCTTCTGCTCGGCGTACCGCCTGAGGCCCTCCTCCTGCACGTCGAGGCTGAAGCCCTCCCGCTGCTGCTCGCGGCTGGACACCCGCGCGAGGGCCAGGAACTTGTGTGACCCCTTCTTGGCCGATGGCGGCGTCGGGTCCGCTTGGTTCATCCGCTTCTTCCAGTGCTTCGCCATGATCGTCTCCGTTAGAATGTTGGGCGGTCCGAAAGGGCCGGGCGGGAACGTCCCGCCCGGCGTGAGGGCGCACGGCCACGTCATCAGGTCGGCGGCTCGTCGGTGTCCAGCCGGCCCCGGTTCGCGTCGAACAGCCGGCTGATCGACAGGATCATCACCAGCGCGTCGTTGGGGGTCAGCCGCTCCGGGTATTCGGCCTGCCACTGCCGGAGGGTGTCTTGAACCAGTTCCGGCGTGACCCACGGCGGCGCACCCGGCGGCACGACCAGCGGGTAGACCCGCACCGGAACAGGCTCCCCGCGCATCCGCCGCTCGGCGAGCCGAGCGGCGTAGATGTGGCAGCACGGTTCACCGGTTTCGGCGAAGGGCAGGCAGGTGCAGATGCAGTACGGCGCGTCCAGCTTCACCCGAAAGCGGAAGTTGCGGCGCGGCACGTCGGGGACGTACCAGGTGCCGTCGTTGTGGGTGATCTGGCAGTGGGTGGCGAGTTCAAGGCCGCGCTCGCGGGCGCGCTCGTCCCGCTCCCTGTCGGTGTATGTGTCGTTCATGGTGCGGTGTCCTCACGGTGGGGCACCGTCCCCGCGACCGAATCGGACCGCTCCCGCCGGGGTGGTCGGACCCCGGACGGGGACGCACTGAGCGCGGCCTGCCGCTCGACGCGCCACGAT
>JAYUBA010000798.1:0-1574 GCA_043741075.1 Frigoriglobus sp. | reverse complement strand
GTTCTTGTAGCCGGTCAGGTGCAGGTCCGGGTGGTGTTCTTCCTCTTCGGCCAACACGCCGACTTTCTGAAGGAAGGCCATCGCGGACACGAAGTTCTTGAACTTGTACTTGCGGCGGATCAATTTGCCGTCGTCGGAGAGCTTCCACTCCGGCACCGCGGGCAGGTGCGCGGCGATTTGCTCCGTCGTGAACGCGGGCGTGTCGCCCTCGCACGCGGTACACTTCTTGGCGGTCAACTCGGCGGCGGATACGCTCATCGGTGTCCCTCCCACGTTCGGGCGGTGCCATTCTACCCGCCTCTCTCGCGAAGGTGTACCCACATGACTCGCACGCTGCTCACAGTCGCGTTGCTACTCGCGCTCGCGGCTCCCGCATCGGCTCAGAAGATCGCCGTGACCGGTGGCAAGACGGACGGCACCAATGTCGTCGTTGTCTCGAAGCTCCCGGCCGGGGCGAACGCGCCCAACAGCGTCACGCTGCCGGACGGGCTGCACGCCGCGGCGCAACTCACGGCCGACGGCAAGACGCTTGTGTTCGTGCTGCCGAAGTTGAAGGCCGGCGAGACGGTCGCGGTCGCGCCGACCACGCTCAACTACGTGAAGGCACCGCCGCACTTCAAGTTCGCCGAGGAGAAGGACGGCACCTCCGAACTCACCTTCGACGGGCGGAAGGTGCTGCAATACTTTCAGCCGAAGCACGACCCGAAGGACCACTACTACACGTTCAAGCCGTTCCACAACGTGTACGACCCGGCGAAGGGCGAGACGATGCTCACCAACACTAGCGCGAAGACCGCCAAGGACGGCCAGTTCCCGCACCACCGCGGGTTGTTCTTCGGGTTCAACAAGATCACCTACGGCGAGAAGCAGAGCGCGGACATCTGGCACGGCACCGACAACGTGTTCAGTCAGCACGACAAGACTCTCGCGACCGAGGCCGGCGAGGTGTTCGGCCGGCAGCGCTCCGCGATCTCGTGGCACGGCAAGGACGGTGCCGCGTTCGCGAACGAGGAGCGCGAGGTGACGGCCTACGCGACCACCGGCGGCACGCTCATCGACTGGAGCACGGTGCTGTCTACCAAGCTCGACAAGGTGCGGCTGGACGGCGACCCGCAGCACGCCGGGTTCCACTTCCGCGCCAACCAGGAGGTGTCGAAGAACGGCAAGGCGAACACCTACTACCTGCGGCCAGACGGCAAGGGGAAGGCCGGCGAGACGCGCAACTGGGACGCGAAGGGAAAAGACGCGAAGGCGACCGACCTGCCGTGGAACGCGTGCAGTTTCGTGACCGGCGGCAAGCGGTACACGGTGCTGCGGATCAACCACCCGGACAACCCGAAGGAGACGCGGGGCAGCGAGCGCGAGTACGGCCGGTTCGGCGACTACTTCGAGTACGACCTGACGCCGAAGACGCCGCTGAAGCTGAAGTACCGCGTGTGGGTGCAGGTAGGCGAGATGACGGTCGAGCAGTGCAACGCACTGGCCGAAGCGTTCGTCACTCCGCCCGCGACGAAGTAGGCGAACCCGGAGCGTGAGCGACGGGGTGAGAGCAACGCACGCCCGCCGCCATCACC